>DASSML010000405.1:0-2162 GCA_035688895.1 Gemmatimonadales bacterium | reverse complement strand
GAGTTTTGTCAGAAGCGCCATCTGGGTGGCACGAGCCGGTGGCCGACCCGCTCCTGGACCGCGAAGATGCCCCCTTGCCACGGGTCGCTTTAACGCTAGACAAAGACCGCCATTCGGGAACCGGGTGGGCCATGCATGCGCGTACCTTTTACGGGCCTGAGCAGGTCAGGCGCATGTGGGTACGCGATCCAGGACCGGGCAGGCCATGAGCCCTCTCTGCCTCGTGATCACTTCTCGCCATACTGGCATATCAGGGGAGTGACCCGACACCGCCCTATCCGGCGTTGAGTGATCCAGCAGAGCGCCAAGCTTTGTCACGGCTTCGCGCCGTGGGCATTAACGGCGTTGCGTGGCCCAAGGGTCCGAGCGGGCTATGTCGGATCGGCCTCCCCTGACGGGCTCAATTCTACGCGATGGACTCCCAGTTTCGCTAACACCTCCGGCAGGATCTCGCCTAGCATCCGGACCCCGCCGGAACGCGCCCGGCGGGCCTGCGACAACACCTCGACCAGCGGCTCGGCCTCGGACCGGTGCTGGTCGCGGGGGACTTGCCCGGCCGCCTTGTCCAGGTCGGCCATCACCTGGGGCATGGCGGTCGCGTGCTCGCGGTGGAAGTCGATCAGCTTCCGCAGGACGTAGCAGCGCTGCTGCGAGCTCGGGTGGCGGTAGACCTGGAGGCCGGCCACCATCTGGTAAGCGATCCGGCAGAACCGGCTCCCGACCTTGACGTGCGTGTCCCGCGGGTCCTTGCCGGCGGCGCGCCAGCAGATCGCCAGCCCGCGGAAGTGATCGTTACAACGGATCAAATTATCAGCGATCATCAGGATCGCCTGGCGGAGCGAACGGTTCCCACCGCGCACCAGCGGGCCGTCGCTACGGTCGACCCGGTCGCTCTGGTACCGCGAGGGGAACAGCCCCGCCCGGCCCGTGATCGCCCGGGCGTTGGCGTAGTGCTCGATCGAGCCCATCTCCCCGGCGAACTCGGCGGCCGAGACGACGTTGACCCCGGGCATGCTCAGCAGCAGCACGTACGGCGTCCGGGCCAGCAGCGACGCCAGCTCCCGCTCGACGTCATCGATCTCTCGCGCTTTCATGAGACGATCTTCATCGAGGGCGGCCAGGATGCGCCGCAGGACCTCCGCCGGCTCCTGTCCGCCCGCCGCCGCCTCGGCCCAGGCGAGGACCCCGTCCAGGGTCGGAGCCCGGAACCTCACGCTGGCCTCGACCAGGAGCCGGGCCAGGCCGGCGGTGCCCAGACCCCGCACCGCCTCCGGTGACCCGGTCCGGCGGGCGATCGGCAGGGCAATGTTGCTGATAAATACATCCTCGAAACAACCCGCGTAGCCGGGCATCAGCATCTCGAGGTGCTCGTGGATCTGGTTCTTCAGGGCCGAGCCCTTGCGGACCAGGTCGCGGCGGTACCGGGCCAGCGACCGAAGCCGGAGGCTGAGGTCGTCCAACGGCCGCTCGGTCAGCCCGAAGCCGTTGACCGCGGCCCTGTGGATGGCGCTGAGGTCGGTGTCGTCGGTCTTGTTGCCCGGGTCGGCCGGCAGGCGGAACTGCTTGGTCGCGAACGGGTGGACGGTGCGGACCTCGAACCCGGCGTCGGCGAACGCGCGCTTGACCGGCTGGTGGTAACGGCCGGTCCGCTCGACCGCGACGACAAGGTCGTCGAGCCGGTGGTCGTGGACGGCCTGTCGGAGCCGTTCGACGGCGGCGCGGAACCCGGCCTTGGTGTGGGGGACCTCGACGGGCTCGATCAGGACGTTGCCGAAGAAGTCGGCGAGCATCCACTTGGACCGGGCCTTGGCGCAGTCGACGCTGACGACGCCGAAGTGCTGGGGGCCGACCCGCTCGACGCGTGGGTGCAGGGCCCCTGCGGGCTTGTGGACCTCATGCCGGCGTCGCCCGCGACGGCGCCGGGATCGGGCGGAAACAGTCATGGGATGGACCTCCGCACGAGGGCTGGCCGAACAGCCCCGATTCTCGCGCGGAAGTCAGGAAATGGCTCCGGGAAGATTTCTCTCCCAGATTGGCCACATACCAGAGCGAAATCGGTCACTGCTCAGGAAAACCCGGTCCCAGAGTCGGAGTCCACCCATGTCGTCTGCACCCCGGAACCCCGAGAAGCAGGCCCAGATCGAGCAGCTCGCTCAGGCCAT
>DASSML010000404.1:0-5515 GCA_035688895.1 Gemmatimonadales bacterium | reverse complement strand
CGGGCGATGCACTACTCGGGCGTCAGGATTGAGGTCGGTTGCGTCACCCTCTAGTCTTGCGCCCGAAACCCGATGGCAGGAGAAGGCGCGTGATGAACACCGCGATCGTCGATGAGCGCAGCAGACCGACCGTGGAAGAGGTTCAGGCAGGGATGACTATGTGCAGGGTCGCAGTGATCGATGACGAGCCGCTGATTCTCCGGGCGACGAAGCGCCTGCTGCAGGGACTGGGGTACCGGGTCCGGGCCTACGCCGACGGTCGGATCGCGGTGGAGCTGATGCGGCTGGAGCGCATCGACGTGGCCCTGGTGGACCTGCATATGGACGAGATGGACGGGATCCAGGTGCTTCGCCGGCTCCTCGCGCTGGACCATCCGCCGGCCGTGATCGTGATGTCCGGGGATGGGGCGACCCCGATACGGGAGCGCCTCGCCGAGCTCGGGCTGACGGACCGGGTCGGCTCGCTGGGCAAGCCGTTCACGGTGACCGAGCTGGAAGCGGAGCTCGGCCGGGCGCTGCAGGGTCCCGGCGCTCACTGACGCTCCGCCGAGCCTCCGTTCAGGGCGCGGTCACAGCCAGCGACGGACTCGGCCGAGATAGGTGCGGTACGGTTCCCCGAACTTGCGCTCGAGATAGCGCTCCTCCCGGGCGACGACGCCCCACCGCATCACCAGGAGGACGGGGACGAGGAGCAGCAGGGACCATGTGCTCGGAATCAGCAGCGCCACGCCCACGTAGAGCAGGGTGAGGCCGATGTAGAGCGGGTTCCGGGTGTAGCGGAAGGGACCGTCCGTCACCAGGGCGGTGCTCGGCAGGTCGGGCCGGACGTTGGTGCCGGCCCGCTGCATCACCTGCTCACCCCACCACGCGATCGCCAGGCCTGCCGCCACGCACAGCGCCCCGACGATCCGCGCAGGCACCGCCGGCAAGCACCCGAGCGGCAGCAGCCTGCCAAGGACGAGGCCCAGCAGGAATGCGCCGCCGTAGAGCAGGGGCGGCCAGACCAGCACGCCGGGCGAATCCGGATTCCGGCTAGGCACGAGATTCAGAACCGACGCGGGTAGAGATCGCGGCTGCCATCCAGCTCGCCGGTCTCGGCGTAGGTCATCGGCACGGCACCGGGGGCCAGGATCCTCCCGTCGATCACCCGGCCGAGCACCAGCTCGTGATCACCGGCGGGCAGCGTCGCTCCCATCTCGCACTCGAAGTAGGCCAGCGCGTCGTCCAGGATCGGCGCCCCGAGCCGGCCCGGATGCCAGCGCACCCCGGCGAGCTTGTCGGTGTCCCGCCCCGACCGGGTCCCGAATCCCCGCGCCAGGTCAACCTGCCCCTGCCTCAGCACGTTCACGGTAAAGTTCCGTCCCGCCCGGAGGATCGGATGCGAGGCGTTCCCGGTATTCACGCTTACCGCGAGGAGCAGCGGCTCGAACGAGGTCTGGACGACCCATGAGGCCGTGAACGCATCCCGTCGAGCGCCGTCGGCGACCCCGATGACGTAGACGCCGAAGGTGAGCTGGTGGAACAGGTCCGCGATCTCGCTCATCCGGTCACCACACCTCGCCGGGACGCCACTCGGCCGAGAGCGGCAACGTCTCGTCGAGCGGTGGTGTGTGGGGGAGCCGGAGAAACATGATCTCCTCCTCCGGCGTAGGCATCGTGCCCACCTCGGTGCGAATGCTGAGCGGGCCGCGCCAGAAGCGCCAGCCCAGACGAGCGTAGAGTCCCTCCGTCGCCGGACTCAGCGCCGCCAGCTCGTATTCCGCGACGAGCTCGGGAACCGCCTGGAGCAGCTTGGTCGCGTAGCCACGACGCCGGGCCTCGGGCGCGGTCGCCACCAGCTCGACGTACGCCGTTCGGAGCGGCGCCATGCCATCGGGCTGCAGCTGCCGGGTGACCCACATGACATGTGAGACCGGCAGCCCGTCTGAGACGCCCAGCAGGTGCTCTCCCGGGCCGATGTCGTCCAGGTAGGGCGCCATCGCCTCGCCGTACGCCGCGTCGCAGAGGGCGAGCAGCGCGGCTCGAGTTTCCGGCCGCATACCGGACCCGCTCAGCCGCTCGATGGTGAAGCTCATGAGGACTAGGCTCGTGGGTGCACGGCGTAGCGGAGCTGCACGAACGGACCGTACACCTCGCTGCTCACGAGCTCGAGGGGCGGGGTGGTGATCATCCGCGGAAGGACCTGCTTTCCCGCGCCGAGGGTCACCGGGGCGATGGTCACGGTGATCTCGTCCAGGAGGCCGCGGTCGTGGAACTGGCCCACCAGGTCTCCACCACCCACCAGCCACACGTTCTTCCCGCCGACCGCCTCGAGCATCGCCCGGTGCACCGGCGCCACGTCGCCGCGCACGAAGCGGATGTCCCCGCCAGGTACCGACGGGAGCGACCGGGTGGTGAACACCCAGCAAGGCTGGGTGTAGGGCCAGGGTTGCGCCTTTCCGCCGTCCGACTGGCTCAGGTGCCGGAGCACCCACTCGTAGGTGGATGATCCCATCGCCACGGCGCCCACCTGGCGGATGAAATCGGGGTAGTCGGGTGTTCCCTCGGCCCCGAACTGGAACAGCCAGTCGAGCGAGTGGTCCTGGTCGGCGATGAAGCCGTCGAGCGTCGCCGCGGTGTAGTACTGCGTCTTCGGCCTGTCGTCGCTCATCGGACTCGGGGCGCCGCCATCGTCGGGGGATCGGGCACCTTGCACTCCGGCACCATGCTCAGGTCAGGCCGGACCTCGTCCGGACCGACGATCGACGGGAGCGGTGGGGGGCACTCCTCGGACTTATCGTCGTTGCCGCAGGCGGAAGCGCTCAGGGCCAGCGCGGCCACCAGAGTCATCGTGGGCGTCCTCATCGGTACCTCCTGTTCGTCGTTCCTACCGCTTCACCTGGTGTCCTGCCGCCTCGAGTGCCGCCACCGCCACCGCCAGGTCCCGCGACTTCACCAGCACATAGTCCGTGTCGAAGGTGGAGATCGCGAAGATGCCCAGCCCGGCATCGGCCAGCGGGTTCGCGATGGCGGCCAGGATGCCGATCAGGTCGAGCGGCAGAGGCCCGCGCACCCGGAACGCCTGGTAGTCGCGCTCGCAGCGGACCTCGGGCGGCACCGCTCGTTGAAGCGCCGTGATGGAGAGTTCCTCAGTCGTCCGACTGACGGTGACGAAGCCACCTGAGTCGTTGACCCATCCGGGGACGGGAGCGTCCGCCTCGAGCCGGCAGATCGCCAACGTGTCGGGCAGGAGCTCCAGAGGCAGGTTCGGGCTCATCGCGTGAGGCTCACGCTCACCACCGACTCCATGGAGGAAGCAGTGAAGGAACGCTATGGAGCGAGCCGGCAGACCGCTAGGTGGCGAGAGGGCAGGAGCCGGCCGGGGCGCCCGGCAGGAGGCGAAGCACCGAATCGGGAGGTGCGAGGCGGCGAGGATCCCCGGCCAGCTCGGTCCGAAAGAACTCGATCACCGTCTGACGGATGGCCACCGCCACCCGCTGGGCCTCGGGGCTGCTCCCGCCGTCCCCGCGCAAACGTGGCAGGTCACTGGCGCTGTTGTGCCGACCGCCGGCGACCAGGCAGAGCTGGGGGGCGTCCCAGGCCCGGCGATAGCGCGCGACCGCGACGGAGAGATCGGGCGGCAGGAACTGCGGAGTGGTGAGCAGCAGGAATGGCTTGGCCACCGAGGTCGCCGGCTGGCCGATCGGGGAGACCCCTTCCCGCGCCCAGACCAGGCCGTCGAGACTGGCGCAGGCGGCGAACACGCGGAAGCGCGAGCAGGCCAGCGTCGCCGCCATGCCCCCCATCGAGTGGCCGACCACGCCGATGGGCATGCCCTCCATCGCCCGGCCGAGCCACGGCACCAGAAGGGCAAGGCGTTCGGCAACGAAGGCCTGGTCCTCCGCCATCAACCCTATGCCGTCCTCCATGTACCCGTCGATCTGATCGGATGTGAGCTGGTCCCGACTCGCCATGCTCTCCGCGAGGCCGACACCGTGGCCCTGTTCGTAGGCCGTCGTGAGCGCCCAGAACGGATGGTCGATAGCCGCTACCACGAACCCATGACTCGCCAGGTCCTGCAGGAGCGCGGTGTAGAAATACCGGGCGCTGTTCATCCCGTGGGAGAACACGATGAGCGGGAAACGGCCCGCCAGCGGCGGCGCCTCGATCCAGGCCGAGGTCCGGATGCTGCTGGGAGCCACCTCCGGCACCGCCTCCGCGAGGTCGGCGCCGATGCGGTCCAGCTCCAGCACGTACGGAGCGCGCCGCTCCCGACCGGTAGGATGCGCCGGATACCAGATCTGCACGGTCAGCCGCCGTGGCTCGGACGACCCCGCGGCCGACAGCTCCGCCCGGCTCGAGTCGACGGCCACGACCCTGGTGGTGCCAACCTGAAATGGCCCGGTCGGCGAGCCGATGGTGCCCTGGGCCCGCGCCCCGGTCGCCACCAGGAGAGCCAGTGCCAGGGCCAGCAGGGAGGCTTTCGGGTGCACGCCGGCTCCATCGGAGGGGTCCCCGGTTAGACACCGGCTGGTGCGATTGGGTTTCCCCGGCCGCCGAGCCCGGGGGGCCGGCACGAACGAGCCCGATCGCCGCAAGCTCGACGACCGGGCTAACCGGGCTGCCAATATTCGATGATCCTGGTGATGTGTCCGTCCCGAACCTCATACACCGCCACCTGGGTCCGGGTCGACCGCTCCCAACCCCCGCCCTCGCGCTGCGCCTCGAAGCTCACCTGCTCCTCGGCCACGACGACCCCGCGGCCGTCGATCTGGCGGACGACTCGGATGCTGGGGCCCCGCGTGCGTCCGAGGAAGCTCCGCATTCCCTCGGTGAGGGTTGCCCGGCCCACCCGGCGGGCGCCGGCGGCCGGATGCTCGTACACAACCGAGTCCGCCAGGAAGGCCGTGGCGGCAGTGATGTCGGCGTCGGTGGCGCCGGCCTCCATGGTGCGGAGCCTGGCCCGGCGGTATTGCTCCACCACGGCGGTGATGCCCGCCGGTGCCTGGGCGGCCGCCGGGGTGGGCGTGCCGAGGGAGCCCAGGCCCAGGCCCACCCAGCATGCCACCCGCGGAAAGGAACCCATGCCGACCTCGAGAGAGGGGATCTTCCCCCTACGAGATCCGGCCCGTCCGGTGTCGCGCTACGGTCCTGCCTTGGCGTCGGCCTCCGGCATCACCTGCAGCAGGTACGTCGGATGAATTGAGATCTGTCCGGTGAAAGGCCGGGCATGTGCCGCCACGAGCACCACCGCGACCCCGACGCTGGTCGCGAAGATCGTCAGGATGATCTTGTTGGCGAGCTGGTTGTCGCAGTGCACCATGGCGATCGCCACGAGCATGACCACAGCTTGTGACAGGAGCACGGTCCATTTCACCCAGTTGACCCTGGAGCTGCTCAGGATGATCCGCTGGCGGCGGTAGTCGAACGCCGTCTTGAGCGAGCTCACCAGCTCGCGCTGCGCGTCCAGCTGTCCCGGCGTGGTGGCCTGGAGGCTGAGGGCGAGCCGGAGCGCCTCCGACAGGCGCGGAGCAAC
>DASSML010000403.1:0-9069 GCA_035688895.1 Gemmatimonadales bacterium | reverse complement strand
CTCGCCGGCGAAGAGTCGCGTGCGGTTCACGTAGAGGTTGTAGGAGATCACGGCCGGGATCGCCGCCGCGAGGCCGGCGAAGGTCGCCACCAGCGCCTCCGCGACACCGGGAGCCACCGCCGCCAGGTTGCCCGAGCCCTTGGTCGCTATTCCAGTGAATGCGTTGATGATGCCGACCGTCGTGCCGAGGAGGCCCAGGAGCGGACTCACCGACCCGATGGTCGCGAGCCAGGGGATGTAATGGCCCAGCAGGTCCCGCTCGGCCGCCACCTCCTTCCCCAGCACCATCTTGAGGGCCTCGAGCTGGGTCATCGAGAGCGAGCTGCGGTCGGCCCCGCGCTCCTCCCGCAGCGCCCCCGGCCGGAGCTCGCTGTAGAAGGTGATCGCCTCGCGGAAGAGCCGGTTGTAGGGCGAGGGCGGCTGCTTCATGACCGCGTGATAGGCGTCCTGCAGCCGGGTGGTCCGCTCCATCTCGGCGAAGAAGCGGTCCGCCTGGCGGTTGAGTCGGCGGAATTGCCACCATTTGAGGACGATGATGAACCAGGACACCAGGGAGAAGACGGCCGTGATGATGAGGACGATCTTGGTCTCGAGGCTGGCCGTGAGGACCAGCTCGACCGGAGTCCGGGGCACCGCGCCCCCGGCCTGGAGGATCATCGCGCCTCCTTCTTGAACCACTCGATGAGCGGCTTGAGTCCGTCCTCGAACCGGACCTCGGGCGCCCAGCCGAGCACCGTCTTGGCTTTGCCGATCGCGAGCGAGCTGCGGAACAGCTCGCCCGGCCGGGGCGGGGCGAACTCCAGCTCGGGCGTGACTCCCATGACCTGTCCGATCGACTGCGCCAGGTCGAGCACGCTGCGCTGGGTGCCGGTGGCGATGTTGATCGCGGGCGCGTCCAGATCGGTGCCGGGCGGGAGCGTCGCCGTGCTGGCGAGGACGTTGGCCCGAGCCACATCCTTCACGAAGACGTAGTCGCGGGTCTGGCGGCCGTCGCCGAATACGGTGAGCCGCTGCTTCTCGAGCAGGCGGGACACGAAGATGGAGACCACCCCGGCCTCGGACTTCGGGTC
The DNA here is from genome assembly GCA_035688895.1 of Gemmatimonadales bacterium. Lineage (GTDB taxonomy): Bacteria > Gemmatimonadota > Gemmatimonadetes > Gemmatimonadales > GWC2-71-9 > CAVVWJ01. The sequence continues at coordinate 7,999 of DASSML010000403.1, read as the reverse complement.
CTGGCGCGGGCCGAAGACGTTGGCGTAGCGCATCGCCACGCCCTGGAATCCGCGCAGCGCGCCCAGGGCCCGGAGGTAGTACTCGCCCGACAGCTTGCTTACGCCATAGGGTGAGATCGGCAGCTTGGGTGCCGTCTCCGGAGTGGGCACCACCTCGGGATCACCGTAGACCACCCCGCCGCTGCTGGCGAAGACCACCCGCCGGACCCCGCCGGCCCCCGCCCCATCGAGCAGGTTGGCGAACCCAACCAGGTTGATCTGCGCATCGAGGGCGGGCTGGTCCACCGACACCCGGACATCGATCTGAGCCGCGTGATGGTTGAGGACGGTGAACCCGCCGGAGGCGAGCAGCTCCCGGGCCTCGGGGGAGCGGATGTCGGCCCGGACGAATCGGGCGGCCGAGGGGACGTTGCGCTGGTGGCCGCGGGACAGGTCGTCCAGGACGACGACCTCCCACCCGGCGGCGAGGTAGGCTTCGGCGATGTGCGAGCCGATGAAGCCGGCGCCGCCGGTGACCAGAACCCGGCCGCTCATTCAGTATGGCTCATCAGGGGAGAATCTCCGGCAGATGGTTGGCCCGCAATATAGGTGGAGGGCGGGGGCGATTGGCAGCGGGCCGTAGAAGGACTGCCCAAAAAACCGACGGGCGGCGCCCGAGGCGCCGCCCGTCGATCCACCGTCGTACTGCGGCCGCGAACTACGGGAGCTTGGCCACCTGCACCATGCTGGCACCCGGCTGGATGTCGGGGGAGATGACGTTGATGATCCGGGCGGTGGCGGTGTGGTCCCGCACGTGAACCACCTGCAGCGTCGCCATCACCTCGTTGACCCGAATGCTGCCGTCATCCAGCCGCTTGGGATGACGCCGGATCTCGAACAGGTCTCCCGGAGCGACGCCGTCCTGCTTGCCCTTGTCGAAGAACACCACCATCTGGGGAGTCTTCAGGTCCTGGCGGCGGGGGCCGCCGAGTAGCGTGGCATGAACCCCGTCGCTCACCGGCACCGCCTTGACGCCGGCGGCCGGCACGAAGGTCTCCGCCGGAAGCACCTGCTGGCCCCGACGGATCGTTCCGTAAAGCGCGACGACCTCAGCCAGGTAGCGGCCATCGGCGGTGTCGATCACGCGGGCGAGCCCGGTCGGCGACACGACGTCGCCGTAGGGCTGGAGCTCCGGGCCGTGCTGCAGCACCAGCAGGCTGTCGCCCACCTGGTAGACGGCACCCTTGGGAGCCTGGACCGCGATGCGGGCGTACGGAAGGGCGTTGCTGTTGCTCGGCTCGGCATCGATCTGCGGCGGGGTCACCAGGTTGACGACCTCGCCGTAGGGCAGCTTCTCACCCTCGGTGAGGAACCCCGAGGAGTGGAACTCGCTCCGGCGGAGCGGACGATAGGGCTGATTGGTGTACGCGCGCAGCGTCTCCTTCAGCGACTGGCCGCGGGGCGGGCCGAAGAGTCGCGGCGGCGCGTCCGGATCGCCGGCGGCGATCAGCGACGCGAGGCTGGGCGGCTGGCTCTCGTCGACGGGCGCTGGAGCCGGCTCGGGCTCGGCCGGTGCGGCCTGGGCGCTGTCGGCGCCACCCACGCCACTGGCGGCGGAGTCCGGGGCCGCTGCGACCTGGGTCGAATCCGAGGCCAGCGAGTCGGGGGCCGGAGTGTCCTGGGCCGGCACCGACGCCACTGGGGACGAGCCGTCGAGGCTCAACACTTCGCCGGGGTAGATCCAGTGCGGGTCTTCCACCACCGACGTGTTCCGGCGGTAGATATCGGGCCAGAGGAATGGGTCACCCTTATAAGTCCGGGCAAGATCCCAGAGGGTATCGCCCTTGCGCACGGTGTGCGACGTCGGCGCTGGCGCCTGTCCCAGCACGAGGGTTGGCGCAGCGGCGAGGGCGAGGGCGCCCAGCCAGGTCCAATGGTACGTACGCGGCATCGAGATCTCCCGGCGACGACGGGGTCGGGGATGGAACGAAAACGGCGAACCCGGAATGGTTCTGGGGCAGGAGGCGCAAGTTCGACGCCAGTGGGGGTGGCTTGCCTTCCAATCTCCTAAGCCATTGTTCCCATAAGCGTTAGCAGTCCGGCGGCACCCCCTGGCGGCCGGGCGGCCGTCTGGCGATTGGCCACTGGCCGTGGAGAACGACCGGCCGGGCCGGCCCCCCGGGGGACAAGTTCGGATATGCGGGGCGAGGGGACCGCATCGGATTCCTCGAGGCCGTGGCGCCGGCCCTCACTGGAAAGCGAACGGGCCTCCATTTGGAGGCCCGTCATCCGACCAGGCGAGCTGTCACCGTCTGCCGCCCCCGCCCCGCCGTGCTCGTTCTTCCGACGTGACGCTGCGACGCGGTTCGTTGCCACGCGTGGCCTGGTCGGCGGTCCCGTCGCTGTAGAGTACGACGATCCTGGCCGCATGGCGCGAACCGTCGTCGTCGAAACGCACCCGGGCCGTGGGCTCCGCGGCGACCTCGAACAGACGGTCCGTCATGGCCGTGAGCGGCGAGGCGGGATACGCGCCATTCGAGTAGAAGAGCCGTCCCTCGCGCAGTGTGACGCGACGCTCGGCGTAGCGCCCCGGGTAGCGCGCCAGCGTGCGTGGATCCACTGTGACCGGTCGCGCGCGTGCCGCCCGCCGTTCCTCCACCCATCCGATGAGTCGCCCTGTCTCCTCCCGATCGGCCCCGAGGGTCTGGGCCTGCCGGTACGATGCGAGCGCCTGCTCGAGCTGGCCCGCAACCTCCTGAGCCCGGCCAAGCGCCAGCCGCGCGGCGCCGGAGGTGGGGGTATCGGTCGTCGCCTGCTCGAGCACCTCGATCGACAGGGGAGTGAGTCCACGCTCGGCGAAGAACTCGGCGAGGGCCAATACGTCGTCCAGCGCCACGTGGGCGGACGAATCGGCCCGGACGCGCCGGAGCTGTGCGCGCGCTGAATCGGTACCCGCCTGCACGGCGGCCTGCTGGATCGAGCGGATCGCCACCAGGCGAGGGTCGTCGAATCGATCGTACTCGGCGCGATGCCGTGAGTGCGAGCCCGGGAAGACCGGCCCCGCGAGCACCTCGACGAGTGACGTCCCGTTGGAGGCGTTGGTAAAGTAGACGAAGCCGGTCCCTCGCCCCACGTCGCCCGTCATGTAACAGGTGAAGCGCCGGCCGTTGTTGCCGCTGTGGTAGAAGATGCGGCCGTTGGGGCCGTTCTCGACCCGCACGCCCAGCGCCATGGCGCTGCCCGGGCTGGTCTCGCGCCCGGGGGTGAGAAAGGCCTGCCAGGTAACCGGTGACAGTCCCCGCCCGGTGAGCACCGCCGCCACGAACCTGGCGTAGTCGGGCGCGGTCGTCAGCAGGGTGTAGGCGGCGCTGGGATCCACCCAGTGATCGATCGGCGCGATCCGCCAGAGCCAATCCTTCGCGGACGCGGCGTTCGCCTCGAACCGTTCCTGCCAGACGTAGCTCGAGCGCGTCATCCCCAGCGGCTCGAAGACCTCGTGCCGCGCGAGCGCCTCGAGCGACTGCCCGGTGGCGTGCTCGATCGCCTTCTGCAGGTAGACGAAGGCCTCGCCCGAATATCCGTAGGCCGACCCGGGCTCGAACTGGAGCGTCAGCTCCTCGCCGCCCCAGTTGGGTAGACCGGAACTGTGGGAGAGCACCATCCGGGCGGTGATCCGTCGGGCGCGCCCGTCGTGGGCGAGGCGGGGATACTCGAGCACATCCGCCAGCGGCCGGTCGAGGTCGAGCACGCCGCGGTCGGCAAGACGGAGGACAAGGTAGGCGAACACCGGCTTGCTGAGCGACGCCGCCTCGAACACGGTCGCGCTGTCTACGGGGGTCTGCGCGCTGTCGCCCCGGGTGCCGAACGCCCCCGCCCAGACCACGCGGCCTTCGCGCACCACCGCCATCGAGAGCCCCGGCACACCGCTGCTCCGAAGGAACCCGGGGACCTCACGGGCGAGAGCGGCCGTGTCCGGCGCTTCCGCTGCGAGTGGATGCGCCGGTCCGGGCCGGCGGCAGGCGGTCAGAGCGAGGATACCGACCGACAGGGCGCAGGAGCGCATGAGTGACCGGGCAGCGGGTGACCAACGGCAATCAGGGTGCCGGACCGACTCGGCACCCTGACAGAGAACACGGGAGAAAACGAGATCAGAACGGGAGGTCGTCGTCCTCGCCGTCGAGCGCTTCCGGGAAGTCCTCGAACGACTGGTCCTTGCCCTTGGGCGCGGCGGCGGCGCCGGCCGCGACCTTGGACGGCGCCGAGAACGACTCCGCACCATCGCCGCCCCGGCCGCTCAGCAGGATGAGCTCACGGGCGGTGATCTCGGTGGTGTAGCGGGTCTGGCCCTCGCGATCCTGCCAGGACCGGTACTCGATGCTCCCCTCGACATACACCTTGTCGCCCTTCTTGCAGTACTTCTCGGCGATGTCCGCGAGCCCCGAGCCCTTGTTGTTCCAGAGGATGACGCGGTGCCACTCGGTCTTTTCCTGCTTTTCGCCAGACTGGTTTTTCCACTGGCGGCTGGTGGCCACCGACAGGGTGGCCACGCGGGACCCGTTGGAGGTGCTGCGGACCTCCGGATCCGCTCCGAGGTTCCCGATCAGGGTGACTTTGTTGAGACTCCGGCTCACGTGCACCTCCAGGGTTCATGCAGTGGGGCCACCATTTTGGGGACCCGGGTAAAATGTACGCCCGCGACGGGCCTTCCTCAATCAGACCGCTGCAGCCGCAACCCCCGCTACGCGGGCTGGCTCAGCTCCAGCCGCAGCACCAGCGCGTCCTCCTTGGGATTGCGGTAGTAGGCGGAGCGTTGCCCCACTGGACGAAATCCGTGACGCGCATACAGCGCACGAGCGGAGGTGTTCGACTCCCGGACCTCGAGGAAGACTTCCTCGACCCGGCTCCGCCGAAAGGCCGCGAGGCCCGCCTCCAGCAGCGCGTCGCCCACGCCCCGCCGACGGAACTCGGGCGCCACCGCGAGGTTGAGCACCTCGCCCGTCCCTCCGGCCTCTCGGCCGACCACGTAGCCCGCCACGCCGCGTGAGCCCTGTGCCGCCAGCACGAAGGTCCAGGCCGAGCTGAGCGCCTCGCGGAAGCTGGCCTCGCTCCACGGATCGCCGAAGCTCCGGCGCTCGATGCTGACGAGCGCCGGCGCGTCAGCGAGAACCGCCGGCCGGATCCGGTAGGGGCTGTCCATGCACCCTCTCCCATCGAGCCTGAGCCTCCGCGGGGCGGCCGTACTCGGGCTCCCAGGAGGTGACCTCCGTCAGCCGGCGAGCCCCACCGGCCCTCCCCACCAGATCCAGCAGCGACCGGGCGCGCGCCGCTCCGTCCGGCGACCGCACCAGCCGGCGGCCGGACCAGCCTTCGATCAGGCTCGCGAGCGGCTCCGGCAGGTCACCCACCAGATGCGCCGGCTGGGGAACCAGACGGCCCAGATCTTCCGGACGCCGCACCGCGGGCGCGAGCTCGACCGTAACCCGGCCGGGCTCGAACCGGAATGCACCGGCGTAGAGGTCGCCCCGGAGGGCGTCGGTCACGGCCAGCACCAGCGATCCATCGTCGGGGGCGACACCCGCGGCCCGGACCATGAGTGACGGCGCCACCCAGAGTGGAAGCCCCCTGGCCTGCACCAACGCCTTGGCCACCGCCGCGCCGACCCGAAGTCCGGTGAAGCTGCCCGGCCCGTCGCTCAGCGCCAGGGCCTCGACCTCGTCCAGGCCGATCCCTCGCCGAGCCAGCACCCGCTGGACCATCGGAAGGAGTGCGCCGGCATGGCGGCGGGGACCGATGAGGCTCTCCTCGACCGCGTCGCCGGCCTGTGCACCCACCGCGACCGACGCCCGGTCGGTCGCCGTCTCCAGCGCGAGGACGATCAGAGCGACTCCAGTCCCCGGCGCTCGGGCTCGTCGAGGTGGTGCAGCCGGAACCGCGAGCTGGTCGCGGGAAGCCAGGCGCCGGCGCGCTCCGGCCACTCCACCAGGATGGCGTCGCCCTCGCCGAGCAGCCCCTCCCAGTCCAGGTCGGCGGCCTCGTCCGGCGTGCGCAGGCGATAGCAGTCGAGATGGAAGACCGGCCCCCGCTGTCCCTGATACCGGTGCACCAGGGCGTAGGTCGGGCTGCTCGCCGGCGCGGCGACCCCGAGGCCCCGGGTGATCGCCTTGATGAAGGTCGTCTTCCCCGCCCCGAGCTCGCCCTCGAAGGTCACCACCGCCCCGGGGGAGAGACTTCGACCCACGCGCTCGCCCTCGGCCTCCAGCTCGGGTTGCGTCAGTGAGCGGATCATGCCCGGCGTCGGGCCCGGGGCGCGGGACCGCGGGTCACGTCGGGCGCGCCCATTGCCCGGAGCTCGGTGAGCTGATCGCGCAGCATGGCCGCCAGCTCGAACTCGAGGTTGGCCGCCGCCTCGCGCATCTGTCGCTCCAGCGCCTGGATCATCGCGGCCCGGCGCGCGGGGTCGCGGAGATCGACCTGCTCCTGCACCGCGGGCTTGGGCTCGGGGCGCTCGGTGCGGGCATCGGCCACGTGGGTCGAGAGCCGCACCTCTTCCATCGACTTGACGATCGAGCGGGGAGTGATCCCGTGCTCCTCGTTGTGCTTCTGCTGCAGCTTCCGGCGCCGGGTCATCTCGTCCAGCGCCCGCTGCATCGAGCCGGTGATGCGGTCGGCGTACAGGATGGCCCGGCCGTTGACGTTCCGCGCGGCCCGCCCGATCGTCTGCACCAGCGAGCGGTCCGAGCGGAGAAAGCCCTCCTGATCGGCGTCGAGAATGGCGACCAGCGACACCTCGGGGAGGTCCAGCCCTTCGCGGAGCAGGTTGATTCCCACCAGCACGTCGAACTCCCCCAGCCTGAGGCCGCGCAGGATCTCCATTCGCTCGATCGCGTCGATGTCGGAGTGGAGATACCGGACCCGCACGCCGGCCTGCTGGAGATAGTCGGTCAGGTCCTCCGACATCCGCTTGGTCAGGGTGGTGACCAGGACCCGCTCGCCTCGCGCCTCCCGCACTCGGATCTCGTTGAGCAGGTCGTCTACCTGGCCGCGCACCGGCCGCACGTCCACCTCGGGATCGATGAGGCCGGTGGGCCGGATGATCTGCTCCACCACGACGCCGCCCGACAGGCCCAGCTCGAAGGCGCCCGGAGTGGCGGAGAGGTTGATCATCTGCGGCACCAGGCTCATGAACTCCTCGAACTGGAGGGGCCGGTTGTCGAGCGCCGAGGGAAGCCGGAAGCCGTACTCGACCAGGGTGAGCTTGCGCGCGCGATCGCCGTTGTACATCCCGCCAATCTGGGGCAGCGAGACGTGGGACTCATCCACCACGACCAGGTAGTCGGCCGGGAAGTAGTCGATCAAGCAGGCGGGACGCTCGCCCGGTCGCCGGCCACTCAGCGGGCGGCTGTAGTTCTCGATGCCCGCGCAGGTACCGACTTCGAGCAGCATCTCGATGTCGAACCCGGTGCGGGACTCCAGCCGCTGTGCCTCCAGCAGCTTGCCCGCCGAGCGGAGCTCCAGCAGCCGCTCGGCCAGCTCGGCCCGGATGAGCCCCACCGCCCGCTCGATCTTGGCCCGCTCGGTCACGAAGTGCTTGGCCGGGTAGATGGCGCACTGGTCGAGCTGGGCGATGGTGTCGCCGGTGAGCGGGTTGATCTTGCTGATCCGCTCGACCTCGTCGCCCCAGAACTCGATCCGGATCGCCTGCTCGGCGTAGGCCGGGAAGACCTCGACCGAATCGCCCCGGACCCGGAAGGTGCCCTGCTCGAAGGCCACGTCGTTGCGGCCGTACTGGATCCGCACCAGCTCGGCGAGCACCTCGTCCCGGCCTCGCTGCTCCCCGCGCGTCACGGTGACCATCAGCTTGCGATACTCCACCGGATCACCCAACCCGTAGATCGCGCTCACCGTGGCGACGATGACGACGTCCTCCCGCTCCATCAGGCTCGAGGTGGCCCGGAGCCGGAGGCTCTCGATGTCCTGATTGATCGAGGCGTCCTTCTCGATGTACACGTCCGTCGCCGGG
>DASSML010000402.1:0-3976 GCA_035688895.1 Gemmatimonadales bacterium | reverse complement strand
CCATTCCGGCCAGGAAGAGCGCTCGCATATCAGGATTGCCTCCGGAAAGAGCCGATGCTGAGGAGATCTCGGTTTCCGGAGCTATACGGGTGGGCGGGAGGATCCGTTGGGTCGGAGATTGGGGGGTACAGGAACCCGTTCCGATGCCGCGAAGGCCGCCCAAACGGAAGCGCCCCGCCATCACGAAAGTGACGGCAGGGCGGAAGGTTCCGACTCATGGGCCTGGGTAGAGTTGAACTACCGACCTCACGCTTATCAGGCGTGCGCTCTAACCACCTGAGCTACAGGCCCTTCTGCCGTGTCCGGCTCAGGGGTCCGGCTTGCGACGCCCGGAAGGTAGTCGACCCACACCCCGGGGGGTAGCCGCTCAGCGGGCCACGCGGAGGCGGTTGTGCACCTCGTGCACGCCGGACAGGCTCTCGACCAGCTCCTCGGCCAGCATCCGGGCATCGCCGCTGTCCACCGTACCCGTCAGGGTGACCGCGCCGCCCGCGACCTCGACCTCGATCTCGGTGGTGTCGAGCTCCGGATCCTGGGTGAGGATCTCGTGGATCTCGGCGGCCAGCGCGTCATCCGAGCGCCGCTTGCCGAGCGGGCCGGTGCCTGCCCGCGAGTGCCCTGGCGCGACGCGCCGTTCGGCAGCGAATTCCGAGTGTCCCGACGACTCGCCGCGTTTGCCGTCCTTCTTCGTCATGAGGCCTCCTTGCGCCCGGTGTTCGACTCGGGCCGGCTGCGCTCAGCGCTCTTCTTCCTCCTCCTCCACCTCCTCCAACTCCTCCAGCTCCTCGTCGTCGAACTCGTCGTCGTCCTCCAGATCGTCGTCGTCGCCGTCCAGCTCCTCGTCCTCGTCATCCTCGTCGTCGAAGGTGAACCCGTCGTCCTCGAAGTCCTCGTCGTCATCGAACTTGCGACGCATGTCGAGGTCGAGGGCCTCCAGCGACGTCTCCCAGGCCGACATGATGTCCTCCGCCTGCGGTGAAAGGGTAGTCCCGACCATCAGGACGCGTCCGCCACCCGGGCGGCCCGGGCGGCCTTCTTGCGGTCGTTCGCCGTCAGCACCCGTTTGCGCAGCCGGATGTTCTTGGGCGTGACCTCGATCAGCTCGTCCTCCTCGATGTACTCGAGGGCGTATTCCAGGGTGATCTGGCGCGGCGGCTCGAGGATGACGTTCTCGTCCGAGGCCGTGGTACGCATGTTGGTGAGCTTCTTTTCCTTGGTGACGTTCACGTCGAGGTCACCCGGCCGGCTGTTCTCGCCCGCGACCATGCCCTCGTACACCAGGTCGCCGGGGGTGACGAACATCTGGGCCCGCTCCTGCAGGTTGCCCAGCGCGTACGCCACCACGGCCCCCTCGCGATCGGCGACCAGAACGCCCCGCTTCCGTCCCGCCAGCGGGCCGGCCCAGGGGCCGTAGTCGAGAAACCGATGGTGCATGATCCCGGTGCCGCGGGTGTCGGTCAGAAACTCCGAGCGGTAGCCGAAGAGCCCGCGCGCGGGGATGCTGAAGGTGAGCCGCACCATCCCCAGCCCCGGGTTGCGCATCTCGGTCATCTCGCTGCGGCGCGGGCCCAGCTTCTCCATCACCACGCCCATGTACTCCTCGGGCACGTCCACCGTGAGCTCCTCGTACGGCTCCAGCCGCTCGCCGCCGGGCCCCTGCTTGGTGATGACCCGCGGACGGGAGACCTGGAACTCGTAGCCTTCGCGCCGCATCGTCTCCATCAGGATGCCGAGGTGGAGCTCGCCCCGTCCGCTCACGGCGTGGGTGTCGGGGCTGTCGGTCTCCTCCACCCGGAGCGCCACGTTGCGCTCCAGCTCGCGGTACAACCGGTCCTTGAGCTGGCGGCTGGTGACGTACTTCCCTTCCCGGCCGGCGAAGGGGCCGTTGCTCACGATGAAGTCCACCGAGATCGTGGGCTCCTCCACCGCGATGCCGGCCAGCCGCTCGGGCTGCTCGACGGCGGTGAAGGTCTTCCCGATCTCGATGGTCTCGAAGCCCGAGAGGGCCACGATGTCGCCCGCGGCGGCCACGTCCACCTCGACCCGGTTGAGCCCGTCGAAGGTGTACAGCTTGGTCACCCGGTTGCGCTCGAAAGTCTCCTCGGTGACGAGGCCGGGCGCGCCCAGCGGCAGCAGCGCCACCTCGTCGCCCACCCGGACCTTGCCCCGCTCGATCCGGCCGATCGCGATGCGGCCCAGGAAGCTGGAATGGTCCAGGGTGGACACCAGCATCTGGAACGGCCCGTCGGGATCGCCCTTGGGCTCCGGCACGTGGTCCACGATGGCCTGGAACAGCGGCTCGAGATTGGTACCCGGCCGGTCCAGCTCGGTCGTCGCGGTGCCCGCGCGGCTCGAGGTGTAGAGGAACGGGGCGTCCAGCTGCTCGTGAGTGGCTTCCAGGTCGATGAACAGCCCGAGCACTTCGTCGTGCACCCGGAGCGGCTCCGCGTCGGCCCGATCGATCTTGTTGATGGCGACGATGGGCCGGAGGCCCAGCGCCAGTGCCTTGCGGGTCACGAAGCGGGTCTGGGGCATCGGCCCCTCGGCCGCGTCCACCAGGATCAACACCCCATCCACCATCCGCAGGATCCGCTCGACCTCGCCGCCGAAGTCGGCGTGTCCGGGCGTATCGACGATGTTGATCTTCACGCCGCCCCAGCGCACGGCCGTGTTCTTGGCCAGGATCGTGATTCCCCGTTCCCGCTCCAGCGGGTTGGAGTCCATGACCCGTTCTTCCACCTGCTGGTTGGCCCGGAAGGCTCCGGCCTGCCGGAGCATCTGATCCACCAGGGTGGTCTTGCCGTGGTCGACGTGGGCGATGATGGCCAAGTTACGAATCAAGCGGGGCTACGCTTTCCCACCGGGGTTGCTAACGGATGAGGCCCGGACCCCGGGCCTCCGCGGCGCATATATAGACAACGCCGTCCGGGGCCGCAAGAGACGGGGAAACGGGCCCCGTGGCCCGGTTTAGTGGCGGTGGCCGGGGTGGCCGTGACCGAGGTGAGGAACCACGTCGCGTATCGGGGCGGCCGCGGCGGTCCGGGCGTCGTCGCAGCCCTCGCAGCCGTCTTGACCCACCTCGAGCTGAACCGTGACGTGACTGATGCCCATGGTCGCCAATTCGGCCCGAATGCCTTCCAGCACACCGGGGTGGGCGTCCAGGGCGGGGACCACGGCGTGGCCGCTCATCGCCACCATGCCGCTGGTGACGGTCCAGACGTGGAGGTCGTGCACGGCGGACACGCCCGGTACCGCCAGCATCCGGGTATGCACCTCGGCGAGCGAGACGTGGCGGGGCACCGACTCGAGCAGGATGTCGGTGCTTTCCCGGATCAGGCGCCAGGCGCCGGTGAGGATGAGCAGGGAGAGGAGAACGGAGACGATGGGGTCGGCGACGGTCCAGCCGGTGAGCGCGATGATCGCCGCCGCCGTCAGGGCGCCCACCGACCCGAGCGCGTCGCCCATGACGTGAAGGTAGGCGCCGCGGGTGTTGAGACTCCCCTCCCGCGCACCGTGCAACACCGCCAGACTCACGAGGTTGACGACCAGCCCGGCGGTCGCGACCGCGAGGAAGAGGCCGGTCCGCACCGGCTCAGGGTGCTGGATCCGCTGCACCGCCTCGACCACCACCCACCCGGCGATGCCGAACAGCGCCGCGCCGTTCACCAGGGCCGCGAGGATTTCCCAACGCAGGTACCCGTACGTCTTCGAGTGGTCGGCCGGCCGCTGGGCGATCCAGGCGGTGAGCAGCGAGAGCCCCAGCGCGCCGACGTCGGTGAGCATGTGCCCTGCATCGGCCAGCAGGGCCAGCGAGCCGGCGATCCAGCCGCCCGCCGCCTCGACCACCATGAACAGCCCGGTGAGCACCAGCACGGCCCAGAGCCGGCCCACCGAGGTGGCGGGCCTGGTGGACGCCTGGGTAGCGGAAGGGGCGACGTCGGCCATACCCGAAAGTTACTGCCCCACCCTGATCCGC
>DASSML010000401.1:0-3435 GCA_035688895.1 Gemmatimonadales bacterium | reverse complement strand
AGCGCGAAGTGGTGCTCCAGGAGCGCCCGCACGCGGCTCGACATCGGCACGACGCGGATCTTGGTCTTCTTGCCGTGAGGGCCGCTCTTGCCCTTGATCCGGAGCTGGCGCTGCTGCCAGAGGAGGTTCTTCGAGGTGAGGGCGCAAAGTTCGCCGATGCGGAGCCCGGTGTCGAGCAAGGTCCAGACGACGAGCCGCTCGGTGGGTGTCTCGCAGGCATTGGACAGACGATCAGATTCTTCGGCAGTGAGAGGTTCTCTCACATATTGATACGGCATCTCTCACCCCGGAATTCCTGCGTACTTGGGGTCGGAACGCGCACTCACTGCGCATTCCTACCGTCAAGCTACCCGCACCGCATGGGGGGTGGAAGTGGCTCTCGCCCGAGAAAACCAGGGGAATCGTCGCACCCAGCCGTTTCAGGAGCGGCACGCCGGGGTGCGTGATCCTGTGCGGATGACGCACTCGACACAGTGGACTTTACCGCCGTTTGACCCGGTGTCGCCGCCGGGGCCGACGCCCTGATCGTCGAGGTCCACGACGACCCCGAGCACGCCGTCAGCGACGGATCGCAGACGATTACCCCCTCCGCCTTCGCTCAGATGATGTCGCAGTGCCGCCGGGTCGCCGAGGCCGTCGACCGGACGATCTCACGACGATCAGGGTTCCTGCGCCTTCCGGACGAGTTCGTCCACCCGATCGACGTAGGCGGCCATGTCCGCCTTGCGTTCCAGGCCGCCGGCCGACATTGAACGGACGTTCCCATACACGGCCCGCCCCGGCCAGGGGCGGTCGTGCAGGCCGAAGATCCAAGCGATGTTGGCGTACGAGGCGGGGTCCCGGCCGTCGAGGAAGTATCTGTTGTTGAGATCCAGGGCGACCCGGTAGGCCGACTCCGGCGTCCGGCTCCACTCGAGGATCTTCTTGCCCCAGTACATGCGCATGTGGTTGTGCATGTAGCCGGTGTGCTTCATCTCACGCATCGCCGCGTTCCAGTAGGAGTCGCGGGTCTCGGCGGCGTCCAACTGGGCCTTGGTGTAGAGTTGGGGGCGCTCGTCGTCGCGATGCTCATCCAGGGTGGCCCGGGCCCAGCCCGGCAGGCAGGTGTAGAGGTCGTAATCCTCCGTGAAGTGGACGAAGTTGTGCGCCAGCTCGCGGCGTACCACCAACTCTTCGAGGTAATTGGCCCGATCCTCCTCGTGGCTCGCGGCCTCTCGGACCTGCAGGGCAACGTAAACCGGCGAAATCTGGCCGAAGTGCAGATACTTGCTCATGTGGGAGACGCTGTCGGTCTCCGGTCGATTCCGGTGGTCGGCGTAGCCTTCGAGTTGTCGACGGAGGAAATGCCGGAGCCGCGTCTTCGCCTCGGAGGTGCCGCCCCGGAAGAGGGGGACGGTGGGGACGTTGCGGTCCAGCTTGAGCTTGGAAAGCACCGAGTCCAGATCGCCGAGGTCGAGCCCTTCCGCGTCCAGGCCGAGCGAGTCGCGGGCCATCGGCGTGGGGCTGAGATCCACGAGGTAACCGTCCAGATGCCGATGGATCCTGGGTCGCAGGGTGCGGGCGGCGTGTTCGGCCTTGTCGGAGGCGACCTCGACGGGCACGACGATGTCGGATTGGGTGCAGACCGTTTGGCTGCAAGTCTGTCCTTCTCATGCTGCTTCAGGAAGTTGAATGGGGGTCCTGCTCCGGATCTGAACGACTTGGCCACGCTCAAGATCTTGGTTCCGTTGCTCTTGGCTCCATCTCATGAAGGCCTCCCAGTCACCGTTGACCTCGATGCACCTCAGCAGCAACATCGCCTCGGCGCGCTCCTCGATCCACCTCATCCCGCTGTTATCCAGACGCTCGCCGACGACGTACCGCGCCGCGCCTTCCACCACACCCGTGGCGATCACCAGGTCCTCCTTCCGCAACCGACCGTAGTCCATCAGCTTGACCCGTGCCTCCAGGTAGGCGATGACCTTCTTCAGGACCCCTCGTTTCTCCTTCGTCCCGGGGCCGCGCGAGCTGATACTCCGCATCTCTTGCTCCAACCGTCGCAGTAACGCAGGCACATGCCCCTTATAGAGCAACTCCTCCAACTCCTCGACCCAGCGCGTCAGCTCCGCGCTCCCCTCCCGGTGGAAGAGCCGACCCACCTCCCAGAGCTTCTCCTGCGCATGCCGGATGTCCAACGTCAGGATCGCGCCGCGGAACAGCCGCCGGAGCCGTCGCTCCAGGCACGTCTCGCCGTCGACGACGATCTGCACCGTCTTGGCGGTCCCGGGGGGGAAGCCGCGGCGCGTCGCCTGGGCCCGTGCCCACTCCAGTGCCGAGCGCCGCGAGCCGAACGTCCCGAACACCTTCTTGTTGATCGGGCCATGCAGCCGACCATCCTCGCCCCGCCGCAACGTGGACATCACCACCAGGGTGGCGCTGCGGCCGTTCTTGCTCTTGTCCCCCTTCTTCCGCCGTTGCTTCCGGCCCCGACGCCCTCGTTTCGCCCGGCCCCGATGCCGCTGACACCGGCAGCCCGGTTCGTGATGAGCCCGCGGGCGGCGGCGCCGGTCCAGTTCCTGCGGTGTGGCCGTGGGGGCCGCCTTGCCGTCGATCTCGATGACCAGGATCTTCCCCTCGTCCTCAGGCAAGGGGCCTTCGCTCATAGAGACATAAGCGGGTCTGGCCAGGCCCAGGACCCACTCCTCGATCGCCGAACTCGGCGGCGCCGCCCCCAGGAACATCCCCCCGAGCTCGCGGGCGACCTGGAAGCTCATCCGGGTGGCCAGCCGGCAGAACCAGCCGATGACCAGCGGGCTGAAGCCATCTCGCGTCAGGCCCAGCGCCACGTCCAGGGGATGCACGCCGGGCCCGCCGCCGTGCCGCGGCACGAGGAACGCGCGAACATAGGCGACCGGCCCGCAACTGGTCCTGAGCGTCCGCCCGGCGGCGGGGTCCGCCGTGCGATAGCCGCGGGCCTGCCAGGCCGCCGGGTCGAGCCGGTCGTGGCGGGCGCGGAGGAAGAGCTGGATCAGCACGCATCCCAGCGACTGCAGGAGTCCCAGCAGAGTCGCCTCGAACTCGAGGAACGACGTGGGTCCTTGCTCGTTCAAACAGGAGGCAATGATCTCATTGAGCCGCTCGTGGGTTTGCCGCTGCAGCTCGTCGACAGTCGGTGGACACGCCCCGATGGGCGGATTACTCTGAGAAGCGCTCATGGGGACCGACTCCTGATCGTTCCCGTCTGGGACATGTTCAGCGGCCAGGATAAGTCCCCTGAGCGTCACATTGCAGCCCCCGACTGGGAATAATGGCCCCTAGAACGCATCAGCGGACAAGGCCCGATCCCTGGGGCAAGTGCTTTCCCTCACGATCCCAAGGACTTACATTCACGCGGGAGTTGCAGCCAAACGGGTTGCACCCAAATTAAACCGCCATCTCGCTGTCTGATTCTCATAT
>DASSML010000400.1:0-11701 GCA_035688895.1 Gemmatimonadales bacterium | reverse complement strand
CGCGCCGAGCACCGTGCCCGCTGCGCCGGCCGCGGAGCAGGCCCCACGGGTTGACGCCGCCATCGCTCCGGCGCCGACCGCAATCGACCTCGACCTCCCGGCCGTCCTGCCCGGCGAATCCATCGCGCCGCCGGTGGACGAGAGCCGCGATTCGCTCGCCCTCAAACGCATCCTCAAGGCCGTCACCGGCCGCAAGGCAAATCCCACCGCGCCCTGACCCTGTGATTCAACCCACAGCGATTCCCTCCTCGGCGGAGCATGATCCAACGCCGTAAGTTGTTATTTATCAACAACTTGTGTTGAAAAATCTGTGGATATCCGGCTGCGCGGTGTGGATAACCCGCGGGCGGCGTGGCTATGCGGCTGAGGTACGGGCGTTTACCCGGGAGACCCCATGGCGAGGGCGATCTGGAGCGGCTCGATCAGCTTCGGGATGGTGAGCATCCCGGTGAAGCTGTACGGCGCAACGGAGAGCAAGGACATCGCTTTCCACCTGCTGCACAAGACCTGCGGCACCCGTCTCAAGCAGGTGCGCTGGTGCCCGCTCGACGAGGTCGAGGTTCCCTGGAGCGAGACGGTCCGGGGGTACGAGTACTCCAAGGATCAGTACGTCACGCTGACCGAGGAGGACTTCGAGCAGCTCCCGCTGCCCAGCAAGCACACCATCGAGCTCTCGGCCTTCGTCGAGGAGTCGGAGATCGATCCGGTGTTCTACGAGCGGAGCTACTACCTGGCCCCCGGTGAGCGCTCCGAGAAGGCCTATGGCCTGCTCCTCAAGGCGCTCGCGAAAAAGGAGCTCACCGCCGTCGCGACCATCACCATCCGCAAGAAGGAACAGCTCTGCGCGCTGCGTCCGAAGGAGGGCGTCCTGATGCTGGAGACGCTCTACTATCCCGACGAGGTGCGCGCGGCCCCCGAGGCCGACCTGAGCGGCACCCGTATCAGCGACCGCGAGATGGAGATGGCCTTCGCCCTGATCGAGCTGCTGCAGAAGCCGTTCGATCCCGAGGAGTACAAGGACCACTACCGCGAGGCGCTGGAGCAGCTGATCGAGGCCAAGCTCGAGGGGCGGGAGGTGGCGGCGGTGCCGGCGGCCAAGGAGACCAAGGTGATCGACCTGGCCGACGCGCTCCGCAAGAGCGTCGAAGCAGCCAGGAAGGGCAAGCCGAAGGCGGCGGCTCGGAGCCGGGCGTCACGCCCGCCGACGCGGCGTCGTACCCGGAAAGTCAGCTGACGCCCGCGGAGTCCGATCGATGGCGCGGACTCGGGCGAAGAAGGCCGCAGGGTCCGTCTCTCCGGAGACGGTTCGCAGCGTGTTGGGGCAGCTCGACGAGCCGGTGCGTCAGACCACGCTCGAGGTGGATGGCCACCGCCTGGGGGTGAGCAACCTCGACAAGCCGCTGTGGCCGGCCGCGGGGCGGCGCGCCCCGCTCACCAAGCGCGATCTCCTCCGCTACTTCACCCGCGTCTCGCCCTGGATGCTGATCCATCTGGCCGACCGGCCCCTGTTCGTCACCCGGTTTCCCAACGGGGTCACGGGGAAGAGCTTCTACCAGAAGCACTGGGAGGAGCCGCCGCCGTTCGTGCGCACGGTGTCGATCTGGTCCAGCCACAATGCCGGCGACGGCGACTACCTGATCTGCGAAAACCTTCCCACCCTCCTCTGGCTGGCCCAGATGGCGGGACTCGAGCTCCACGCCTGGTACTCGCGCACCCGCCGAGCGCCCGACGCGCTCCGCACCGGGGCGACCTTCACCGGCAGCGAGGCGGCCCTGGACCGCTCGGTGCTCAACTACCCCGACTTCGTGGTCTTCGACCTCGATCCCTACCTCTACTCCGGCAAGGAGGCGCGGGGCGAGGAGCCGGAGCTGCACCGCCGCGCCTTCGGCCGTACCCGGACGCTCGCGCTCCGGGTCCGCGAGATGCTCGGCCGTCTGGGGCTCGAGACCTGGATCAAGACCTCGGGGCGCACCGGCCTTCACCTGTACCTTCCGATCGTGCGCACCCTCGACTTCGACGCCGCCCGCGAGGTGGCCGAGGCGATCGCGCGGCACGCGCGGGCCGAGCGGCCGCGCGAGGTGACCGTCGAGTGGTCGGTGGAGCGGCGGCGAGGCAAGATCTTCTTCGATTACAACCAGAACGTCCGCGGCAAGTCGCTCGCGGTGCCCTACTCGCCGCGCCGCCACCCCGGCGGAACGGTGGCGACACCGGTCACCTGGGAGGAGCTGGAGTCGGTCTACCCGACCGACTTCACCCTGCGCACCGTGCCCGAGCGGCTGGAGACGGTGGGGGACCCATGGGCCGGGATCTTCGAGGCCAAACAGGACCTGGCCGCCGCGCTGGACGGCCAGAGGGCCGGATGACCCGGACCCGGCGGAGCCTCGTCGCCGACGCCTCCCGGCTGCGCTACCGGGCCCAGCCGCGGTGGATGCCACCCATGCTGGCGACCCTGGTGGACGCCCCTCCCGCCGGAAGCGGCTGGCTGTACGAGCCCAAGCTGGACGGCGTCAGGGTGCTGGCCTATGTGACCGACGGGAAGGTCCGGCTCTGGTCGCGAAACCGGAAGCCGGTCGAGGGCGGGTATCCCGAGCTGGTCGCGGCGCTGGAGACGGCCACGCGGGGGGATGCGGTGCTCGACGGCGAGATCGTCGCCATCGACCCGAAGACGGGACTCAGCTCCTTCGCCCGGCTGCAGCAGCGGATGCAGTTGCGCGACGCGGTCCGGGCCGCGCGGACCGGCGTCGCGGTCCGGCTCTATCTGTTCGATTGCCTCTACTACGAGGGCGTGGATCTCACCAACCTGCCGCTGGTGGACCGCAAGAAGGTGCTGCGCGACGTGGTCTGGTACGACGACCCGGTCTACTTCACCCCGCATCGGGCCACCGGATCGGCCGCCATGTACCGCGACGCCTGCGCCCGCGGCGCCGAAGGGATCATCGCCAAGCGGGCCGACTCCCGCTACGTCGGCGCCCGCTCCGGCGACTGGCTCAAGATCAAGTGCGTGCTGCAGCAGGAATTCGTGATCGGCGGATACACGGCGCCGCAGGGCTCGCGCGAGCACCTTGGCGCGCTGCTGGTGGGCTACTACGAGGGCGGCACGCTGCGCTACGCCGGCAAGGTCGGCACCGGATACGACGCGGCCACGCTCCGCCTGCTCTACCGGAAGCTCACCCCGCTGGCCCGTCGCACCTCCCCCTTTGCCCCGGGGCCGGTCCCGGCGGGCGAGATCCACTGGGTCACGCCGAAGCTCGTGGCCCAGATCGGCTTCGGCGAGTGGACCACGGCTGGGCTGTTGCGTCACCCGCGTTACCTCGGGCTCCGCGACGACAAGGCGGCCAAGGAGGTCCGGCGGGAGGGATAGTGCCGTCCTCCGGGCGCCCGTAGATTCGAGCACCTCTCACCCATATCGGCGGGCCATGGAGCAGCAGCAGCGCGCCACCAGCCACGTCCGCTGGGTCATCCTCGGACTGCTCACCGTCATCAGCTTCGTCTCCTACCTGCTTCGGACCAACATGTCCGTGGCCGGCGAGCACATCATGACCGAGGCCGGTCTCACGCCGGTTCAGCTCGGTTGGATCCTCGCCGCGTTCGCCTGGGGGTACGCGCTCTTTCAGTTGCCCGGCGGTGTGCTGGGCGATCTACTGGGAGGGCGGCGGGCGCTGGCGCTGGTGACGGCCCTCTGGGGCGTGCTCAACTTCCTGGTGGCCCTGGTGCCGAGCGGCGCGGCGCAGGGCTCGCTCCTCGTGATCGCCAGTCTGGTCGGGCTGCGCTTCCTGATGGGCGCCGCCCAGGCACCGCTCTTTCCGGTGCTGGGGGGCTCGGTCATCGCGCGGTGGTTCCCCGTCTCCGGGTGGTCGATGCCCAACGGGATGACCAACACCGGCTTTACCCTGGGCGCCGCAGCCACCGGTCCGCTGATCGCGTGGCTGGTGCGGGAGTACGGCTGGCGGGCCTCCTTCGCGCTGACCGCACCGGTCGCCCTCGTCGCCGCCGCCGGTTGGTACTGGTATGCGCGGGACGAGCCGGCCCGCCACCCCGCGGTGCGGCCGGCCGAGCTGGCGGTGATCGATGCCGGCCGTCCACCTGCGATGGCCGGGCCGGCGGGCAGCCCCGGCTGGAGCGCGATGCTCCGCGATCGGGACCTCCAGCTCATCACCCTGAGCTACTTCCTCGCCAACTACGTCTTCTACTTCTTCTTCAACTGGCTCTACTTCTACCTGGTCCGGGTCCGCGGCTTCGAGGAGATCGAGGGTGGGTTCCTCGCGGCCGCACCATGGATCACCGGCGCCGTCGCGGCCACGCTCGGTGGCTGGACCTGCGACCACATCGGGCGCCGGCGCGGTATCGACCTCGGCTGCCGTCTGGTGATCATCCCCGGCCTGCTCCTGTCGGGCCTCTTCATTCTCGCGGCCGGCGCCGCCCACGGCCCCTACGCCGCAGTGGTCTTCCTGTCCTGTTGTCTGGGATGCCAGCAGTTCACCGACTCGTCCTACTGGGCCGCCGCGACTTCGGTAGGCGGGCGTCACGCGGCCACGGCCTGCGGCCTTCTCAACACCGGCGGGAACGTGGTGGGCGGGCTGGTGGCGCTCCTCGTCCCCCTCACCGCCGAGCGGGTGGGCTGGCCCGCCGCCCTCGCAACGGCCTCCATCTTTGCCCTCGGCGGAGCCTTGCTCTGGCTGGGGATTCGGGCCGACCGGACGGCCGCGGGGCCGACTTGACACCCGGGCCGGTGAGGCCGACTCTTAGTGCGCCACTGTACAGCCTAAGCGGAATATGTCCTGCCCGATTCTGACCAGCCCTGCCCTCCTCTTCGCGGGTGACCTCGCCGACACCGGCGAGCCCTGGCGTCCTGATCCTGCGCCCCAGGACGACAGCGACTCCGCGCCCAACCCCCAACGGGTCCTCGTAGCCGAGGACGACCCGGTCGTTCGCACGATGCTGCAACGCCTGCTCCGGGATGCCGGGTTCGAGGTCCGGACGGCCAAACACGGCGACGAGGCGCTGGGACTGGCCCTTCGGGCATCCGGCGAATTCGACCTCGTGGTCACCGATGTCCGCATGCCGGTGATGGACGGCCTCGAGCTGGCCCGGAAGCTCCGGGAGCGGTGGCCCGGCCTCCCGGTGCTCTACATCTCCGGCTACGACGTGGAGCTGTCGGCCGGCTCCCGCCGCAGCGGGGCCCGCCAGTCTCTGCTCCGCAAGCCGTTCGATCTCGACGAGCTCCTTCGGGAAGTCACCCGCCTGCTCGACCTGCCGTGATCCGCGGGGTCGGGCTCCTCCTGGCCCTCGCTCTGATGGCGGCGCAAGCCGCCGCGCAGGACACTCTGCCGGCGCCCGACCAAGCCGTGAAGGCCGCCTACCTCTTGAGTTTCACCCGCTACGTGGAGTGGCCCGCCGCGGCCTTCTCCGATTCCGCGGCGCCCGTCAACATCTGTGTTGTCGGGGACGAGGGCCTGCCCGACGTCGTCCGCCAGACTATCGACGGACGCCGATCGCGCGGGAGACCGGTCCGGCTGGTTCGGCCCGACGCTCCGGCGCATGTCGGCGACTGCCACCTGGTGTTCCTTCCTGCCCGGATCCAATCGATCGATCGCTGGCTCGCGGCCCTCCGTACCATCTCGGCGCTCACGGTAGGGGAGGGGGCCGAATTCCTCCAGCGCGGAGGGATGATCGCGTTCATCATCCGGGAGCAGACCATCCGCTTCCTGATCGATGACCAGGCCGCCCGGGCGGCCGGCCTTCGGATCAGCTCGCGGCTGCTCGCACTCGCGGCCCGCCCCGGCTCGGCTGGGGCCCCGCCGTGAACCGCTGGATCCGCCGACAGCCGATTCGCCGCAAGGTGACCCTCCTGATCGGCGCGGCATCGGTGCTGGCGCTGCTCCTCACCGGCATCGCCGTCGCGCTGTACGATCACACGGCCTATCGCCCCCGGGCCCTCCGCGACGCGAAGACCCAGGCCGAGCTGATCATGGTGAACAGCGTGGCCGCGCTGCAGTTCCACGACCAGGACGCGATGAGGGAGAACCTCGCCACGCTGCGCTCCCGACCCGAGATCCTGTCGGCCACCCTCTTCGACGCCAACGGCTCGGTCCAGGCCCGCTACGCGCCCAGAGGGGCGCCTGCTCCGCCGTCGCCGCTCGTTCCCGGCGCCTCCTTCCTTCCCGGCCGGCTGGTCCTGATCGATCGGATCTCGGTGGACAGCGAGCTGGTCGGCTGGCTCAGCCTGCAATACGCCGTGCCGCCGCTCTGGCGCCGGCTGCCGCAGTATGGGATCATGGTCGCGGTGGTGCTGCTCGCCCTCAGCAGCGCCGGCTTCCTCCTGCTGGGCATGCTGGGACGCTCGGTCACGGCGCCGCTGCTCCGGCTGGCCGGCGCCGCCCGGGAGATCACCCAGACCGGCAACTACCGGCTGCAGGTGCCGCCGCGGTCGGGGGACGAGATCGGCCAGTTGACCGAGGCCTTCAACCGGATGGTGACGACGGTGGCGGAGCAGCAGGTGGCGCTGCGGCAGAACGAGGCCCGCCTCCGCCTGGCGCTGGACGTGGCTCGGCTCGACGCCTGGGTCCTCGACCTGCCGCAGGATGGTCCCCCGCCGCTGGAGCCGCTGCTCGCGCGGGTGTCTCCGGCCGATCGCGCGGCGGTGGCGGCGCAGATCGGCGCCGCGATCGACGAGCGCTCGGGATTCAAGCTCGAGTTCAGGGCAGCGGGGGATCCGAGCGAGGAGCGCTGGACCGCATTCCGGGGGCAGGTCTACCGCGACGAGGCGACCGGCACCAGCCGCCTGATCGGGGTGGCGCAGGACGTCACCGACCAGCGCCGCACGGAGCAGCAGCTGATTCAATCGCAGCGCATGGAGGCGATCGGCAACCTCGCCGGCGGCATCGCGCACGACTTCAACAACCTGCTCACCGCCATTATCGGCTATCTCAGCTTCGTGCAGCGACGGCTGCCGCCGGATACGCCGGTGCGGGAGGATCTCACCGAGGTCGAGCGCGCGGCGCGCCGGGCCGCGGCGCTCACCTCGCAGCTCCTCTCCTACGCCCGCCGGCAGATGGTGGTGCCCGCCTCGGTGGACCTCAACGCCACCGTGTCGGGCCTCACTCCGATGGTGCGTCGTCTGGTGGGTGAGGACGTCGAGGTGGTGACCGAGCTCGCCGAGACCGACGGCTCGGTCCGGGTCGATCCGGGGCAGCTCGAGCAGGTCCTGCTGAACCTGGTGGCGAACGCGAGAGACGCGATGCCGTCGGGCGGCGCCCTGCGGCTCAGGACCCGCCACGTGGCGCTCACGTCCGCGGCCGCGCGGGGGATCCCGGAGGCGCGACCCGGTCAGTACCTCGCGCTCGAGGTCGAGGACTCGGGAGTGGGCATGAGCCCGGAGATCCAGGCCCGCATCTTCGAGCCGTTCTTCACCACCAAGCCGCCGGGCGCCGGCACCGGGCTCGGCCTGGCGATGTGCTACGGAATCGTCCGTCAGGCCGACGGCCTGATTCTGGTCGAGAGCGAGCCGGGACGGGGTACCCGGTTCTCGGTGCTGCTGCCTCGGGAAGGCGCCGAGTCGTCGGAGAGCGCGCCGGCCGTGCTTCCCGCCGCGATTCCCGGGCGCGAGACCGTCCTCCTGGTCGAAGACGATCCCACGGTGCGATCGGTCACCAGTCGCATTCTCCGAGAGCTGGGCTACACCGTGCTCGAGGCCGGCAGCACGGCCGAGGCCCGGAGCGTCGCGGCCGCCGCGGCGGCACGGATCGACATTCTTCTCACCGACGTGGTGATGCCGGGAGGCAGCGGCCGAGAGCTGGCGGACGCGATGACCCAGACCCATCCCGGGCTGCCGGTGGTGTTCATGTCCGGCTACACCGCCGACGTGATCCTCCGCCAGGGCATCGTGCACGACAAGGTGACCCTTCTCTCCAAGCCCTTCAGCGCGGACGCGCTGGCGGACACCCTGCGCAAGGCGCTCGACCATCCCGCCCGACCGGGCTAGCAGATCTCACCCCGGCGCCGCACTCCCCCGCGGCGCCCGCGCTGCAGCTTTCTTCACCACTTCCCCAACAACACGCGCGGCCACGACATCGGCGTCCGGGTGAGGACCGCACGGTTCTTGCCCCTTCATCGCCGGTCCGTCACCCCAATCCCGGAGCTCGCATGTCGCCGCGTGGTCGGCTGATCGCCGCCCTGGTCACCCTGGTCGTGCTCGGCACCCTGGCTGCCACCCCGGCGCAGGCCCAGGAGAGCGCCACGGCCAAGCAGTACGCGGTGAGCGCCGACCGGGCCATGGACGTCACCCGCGCCGTGCTGCAGCGGCACGGCTTCGAGCTGGTCCGGGTGGTGCGCTCCGAGGACGCGCAGGTGATCTACTACCGCGGCAGCCCGGTCGGCGAAGAGGGCACGCGTCCGATCGAGCGGATCGTCATCCGCACGGTGGACCGCCGTGTGGTGTTCGAGGACGCGCCCTCCGCGCTGATGGCGGACATCGATCGGGGCCTCGCGCTCTAGCGCTAGTCCACCGCGACGATCCAGGCGTACCCCTCGGGCCGCTCGGTCCGCGGCGCGGCCCCGGCCGCGGGCAGCGAGAACTCCACACCGTGGCGCACGCTCAGGTACATCGCTCGCACCTTGCTCTTGAAGACGGCGCTGCAGGCCCCGTCGGTCTCGGCCGAATGCCCTGCCTCGGGCGCCCAGACGAGCCGCAGGATCCGGCTGCCGTCCCCGGCCTCACCCACGAGCACGTCTCCCACCGCCGCGACATCCCCCGATCCCTGAAGCGTCATGGTGCACTCGGCGTCGGACATGCCGTGCGCGCCGCAGAAGCGCAGGACGGTCCGCCGCCGGAGGGTTCCCTCGTACTGATCGGGTCCGCGCCGGGTGAGCGTCCCCTCGATGACCTCGCTGCCGCCATTGCCGCAGCCTCGGGGATCCCCGTCGCTGGGCCAGTCGCTGGTCAGGGTGAGATGGTAGCTGGCGGCCAGCGCCGGACGCCGCACCGACAGCCCGTCGTGGAGGGCGGCGGCCGGGGCCCCGAGCGTCCCCACGAGGGTCGTCAGGGTCAGGGCACCGGCCAGGGGAAGAATGCCTCGCGTACTCATGCCGTACTCCCGTAGTGCGTGATGACTCGCCGGCGACAATCGCCGGGTGACGCCGAGAACGCTCGCCGGGCCGTGCTTCGATCGGGCCCCGGGGATGTCGCGTGGGGGTAACGCGTCGCACCAGGTGAGAAGACAAGAGCCGTGCCCGCGCGCGGAGTCGGCCGGCTGGAGTCCGACAGATGCCGGTGCGGCAACGACTTGGCTAACACTACGAGGGGCGGCGGTGGGGACGTACCAGAACGGGCTCGCGACAATCTCGTCGGCGAGCCCGTGGCTGGGATGCAGGAACGTCGCGCGTCAGTCGCGGAAGCGGCGGGGATCGATCCCGTAGCGTCGGATCTTGTAGTTGATGATCCGTTCGGTCGTGCTGAGCAGGCGGGCGGCCCGGGCCCGATTCCCTCGGGTGGTCTTGAGCGCGTCCTGGATCAGGTTGCTCTCGAACGTCTCCACCGCCTCGGCCAGAGAGCCGCTCACCACCGTGCCCGAGGCCTCGGCGGTCTGCAGGATGGGCGAGAGGTGGTGCCCGTGGATGACGTCGCCGTCGGCCACCAGCACGGCGCGCTCGATGGTGTTCTCCAGTTCGCGCACGTTCCCGGGCCAGTGATAGCTGACCAGCATGTCGATCGCCGGAGTCGAGATCCGCTTGATGCTCCGCCCGTGCAGCCTGGCGTACTTGTCCACGAAATGGTCGGCCAGGAGGAGAATGTCGGATTTTCGCTCCCGCAGCGGCGGCAGGCAGATGGTGAAGACGTTGAGCCGATAGTACAGGTCCTCCCGGAAGGTGCCGTCGCCCAGCGCGGCCTCGAGGTTCTTGTTGGTCGCGGTGATGAGGCGAACGTCTACCGGAATCGTGGCGGTGCCGCCCAGGCGTTCGAACTCCCGCTCCTGGATGACCCGGAGCAGCTTGGCCTGGGTGCTGGGGCTCAGCTCGCCGATCTCGTCGAGAAAGAGCGTGCCGCCGTCGGCCAGCTCGAAGCGTCCCTTGCGGCGGGCCTGCGCGCCGGTGAACGCTCCACGCTCGTAGCCAAACAACTCGGACTCCACCAGCGTCTCCGGCAGCGCGGCGCAGTTCACCCGCACGAACGGCTTCCCCGCCCTCGGCGAGTGGTGGTGCAGCGCGTGGGCGATGAGCTCCTTGCCGGTCCCTGACTCGCCCCGGATGAGCACCGTGGCGCCGGTGCCTACCACCTGCGCAACCTGATCGAACACCCGCCGCATCGGGCCGCTGTTGCCGATGAGGTGGGTGAACTCGTAGCGCTCCCTCAGCTCCTGCCGCAGCTGGGTGTTCTCCTCCACCAGCTTGCGGCGTTCGAGATCGATGAGCCGCTGGATCCGGAGCGCCTGTGAGATCATGGCGGCCGCGATCCGGAGCGCCTTGACCCAGCGCTCCGGCTCGCGCTCGGGATGCCAGATCAGCTCGATGCCGAGGGTCCCGGCGGTGGCTCCGTCGAGCACGATCGGGACGCAGAGGAACGTCGTCTCGTGGGTGCGCTGGGCGCGGTCCGCGGCCCGGTGCAGAAAGCGCGGCTCCCGGCTCACCTTGGGAACCACCGCCGGCACCCCGGACTCGGCGACGGCACCGGTGATCCCTTCACCCAACCGGTAGCGGATCCGGCTCCGCCCGGGGGTATAGCCGAGTGACGCCTCCACGGCGAGGAGTCCGCTCTCCTCCTCCAGCAGCGTCACGGCGGCCCGCACGGCCCCACAACGTCGCTCCACGACCTCGAGGACCCCGTAGAGTCCGGCCGAGAGATTCAGGGTGCCGGTGAGCGCCTGGCTCACCTCCATCAGCATCGCGAGTTTGCGGACGTCGGCTACTTCCCCGCCGGTGCCGGCGTCGGGTGGCGTCGCGGGTGGCGCGCCTTCGCCCGCGCTGGCGCCGCGGCGTGCCGGGCTGCCCTCCGGCAGCAGGGCGGGCATGCTGAAGACGATCTTGCGGGGGGTGGCCATGACGAAGTGTTACCGGCTCCGTGCTCGAAGCGCAAGTTTTCAGGAGCGACTATGTGTATCAAGCATCGTAACGGATTGATCTAGGATAATTCTCCGCATTTGATGCACAATTGTGGAAACACCGTGGAAAGGCAAAGCGACGCGGGGCACCCCGAGCTGCCGGGGTGCCCCGCGGGTTACGCCAGGTCTTGCGGGGTCAGTCGGCTTTGCCACCCAGTCCGATGGCGAGGCCGAGCGAGGCGACGATGTCGTTCTGGAACTCGTCGCCACCGCCGAAGTTGCCGTTGTAGAAGTAGTCCTCGAGATCGAGGCGGATCGCCGAGTTGCCGGTCTCGCCCAGGGCAAAACGGAAGCCCAGGCCGGCGGTGCCGCCGAAGTCGGTCTTGCTCTGACTCGCGTCGAAGGGATCCTTGCCCCGCGCCAGCAGCGCCGGGCCCGCTCCGATATAGACGCCGACCCGGTTGGTGACCGGACTCAGCGCCAGGAGCAGACGGCCGCTGGCCGCCAGCAGGTTGGTGTTCCCGGTTTCGTTGATGGTCTCGTTGGCGATCTTGGCCGGGGCGTAGCCGCCGGTGGCCTCGAAGCCGAGGACGCCGGTTCCCCAGAAGGTGAGCCGGGCACCGCCGATGACGCTCACGTCGCGGCTCAGCGCGTTGTCGATGTCGCTG
>DASSML010000399.1:0-5099 GCA_035688895.1 Gemmatimonadales bacterium | reverse complement strand
CCGATCGAGCTGGGTGACCTGGTAGCGGATCAGCTGGCCCACGCGCTCGAGCGCGCAGGTCAGGGCGTAGGGGGAGATCCGGCGGCCGCCCTTGAGCTCGAGCATGTCGGCCTCGCGCCCGGTGACCACGCCGAGCAGGGGGAAGGCGAGTCCGCAGTCGCAGTGGCCGGACAGGAGGCTCCCGCGATCGCCCACGCGATAGCGCAGCAGCGGCATCGCGTGGTTGACCAGCGAGGTGGCCACGATGTGGCCTTCGGCGCCCTCGGGGAGGACGCGTCCGCCGTCGTCCACGATCTCCACCCGCACCACGTCGGCGTTCACGTGCATCCCGCCGGCCGGGCACTCCCAGGCGATCTCCTTGGTCTCCGAGCTGCCGTAGACATCGAAGACGCGACCGTGGAAGGCGCGGCTGATGGCGGCGCGGGCCCCGGGATGGAGCAATTCCCCACTGGTGAAGATCAGGGGAACCCGGAACCGCGCGCCGCCGACCTGCAATACCGCGCCCGCCTCGCGCAAGGCGGAGGGCAGGCCGTATACCGCGTGGGGGGCGAACGCGACCAGCTGCGCGGCGATGACCTCCGCGGGCTGGAGGACGCTGATCCTCGCCACCCGGCCCGTGGGTCCGCCATCGGGACTCGCGTCCACTGGCGGGACCACGTCGAGCAGGGCGACGCGATGGCCGACCTCCAGGCCGCAGCGCCGGCGGGCGCGCAGCTTGACCAACATCTTGAGCGTGGCCCAGGCGCGGGCATCGTAGTACACCCGGAAGGGCTCGCCGGTGGATCCGGAGCTCTCGCTCGAGCGCCAGCCCGCACGTTGGCGGCCACCGACGAAGAGCGCGGGACCCGCCTCGCGCAGCTCGGCCTTGGTCACCGGGGCCAGGCCGGCCAGGACCGCCGACGGATCTCGATCCAGCAGCAGGCTCGAGCCGGTGACGCCGGCCTCGCGCAGGCGGGCCTGATAGAACGCCGTGCGGCCGGCGGTCCGGAGCAGGCGGGAGAGCCGGCGTCGCGCGAGCGCGCGCAGGTGATGTGCGTCCAGCAGCGCCGCCCCCATCACGGGTAGCGCGTCGGCCGCGAGCCAGAACCCGACGGCGCCGGTCACCAGCTGCTCGACGGCACCTGGGCCAGCACCGCGCGCGCGGGCGCGCGGCGGCGGAGCCCTTGATAGGTGGCGAGGTAGCGGGTGGTCATCCGCTCCCAGCTGAGGTTCGCCTCGGCGTGCGCCCGGTTCCGCCGCCCCATCTCGGCCCGGAGTCGGGGGCGCTCGCCCAGGAAGCGGATCGCGGCGGCGAGCGTCGTGGCATCGCGCGGCGGCACCAGCACGCCGTTCCGGCCGTGCTCCACCAGCTCAGGGATCCCGCCCACGTTGGTACCCACCACCGGCAGCCCGGACGCGAGCGCCTCGGCGAAGGCGTTGCCGAAGGCCTCCTCCCAGGAGGGGAGGGTGAAGATGTCGGCGTCGCGATAGCGGGCCGCGGTCCGCACCCGATCGAGCGGGCCGGCGAAGTGGACCAGGTCCTCGAGGCCGAGATCCGCCGTGAGGGCCCGCAGCGGCTGCTCGTCGGCGCCGCCGCCCACGATCTCCAGCTCGTAGCGCCCCCGCTCCAGCGTGGCGAAGGCTCGCAGCAGGTCGTCCAGCCCCTTCCGCTCCACCAGTCGCGACACCGCGAGACAGCGAATCCGCTGGTTCGGCGCACCGCTGCCGTTGGCGCGGGGGCGAAAGCGGTTCAGGTCTACCCCGTTCTGGATCACCGAATACTCGAGGCCGGGCAGGGTGTCCTGCGCCTGCCGGCCGAGGCTCTCGCACACGGCCACCACCCGGGTGGCGCGGCGCCAGATCCAGCGGGTGAGCGGGCGCAGCAGACGATGCGCTCGCTCCAGGCCCCGCTGGTGGGGGTCGTATCCGGGCACGTCCGATCCGCGCAGCGAGATCACGACCGGGGTCTCGCCCAGGTCGAGGAACGGGAGCATCGCGGCGGTCGGAAGGGAGAAGAAGAAGTGGACGACATCGTACTGCTGCTCGCTCAGCCGGCGGCGCACCAGGGGGAGCGCGGCCCGGAGGTAGTCCATCGCGGCGCGAATGCCCGCCTGGTGGACCCCGACACGCCGGACCGCCACTCGGTGCACCGTGAGCAGTCCCTCGTTCGCGGCGGCACCGTCCCAGAGCAGCTCGCTCTGCTCCGAGGCCTGCTCGCCGGCGGTGATCACCTCCACCATCGTGCCCCGGCGCGCCAACCCGCGTGCCAGCGCTTCGGTGGCGACAGCCGCGCCCCCGCCGAACGGCGGGTACTCGTAGTTGAGGAGCAGGACGCGCATTGATCGCCGCGGCTCGAGGGTGGACATCGCGATGGCTTGGGAGTGACGCGGGAGCAGGGGGCAAGAGGCGGACCAGTGGGCGAGGCCATGAGGTGCACGAATCGGCGCTGCTCATGCGCGAATCAACTCGCGATGAAACAAGGCGGTCGTGAAGTGTGGTGCAGCGACTTGCAGGCGAGACGAACGGATGACGAGCGCGGTGCGTTGTGGCTCCGCACCTACACGATTTCGGGCGGGACTGCCGTCAAGTGCCGGACGGGCCGAGCAGCGCGGCGATCTCCTGCGCGGCCGCCTGCTGCGCCTCGGCCTCGGCCCGGAGGGCGGCGACGGTCTCGTCCAATGCGAGCTCCTTGCCGCCCAGCTCGGCCGCCTGGCCCTGCAGCCGGCCGAGCACCGTCATGGCATCGAGCAGCCGCTGCACCAGCGCGTCGCGGGCCCGCTCGCAGCGGGCGAGGGCGTCGGCCCACCCCTCGGGCTGGGCCGCCAGGCGCTCGCGCTGCCGCTCGAAGCGGCCGAGGCTCTCGTCCAGCAGGGCCAGGTCGGCGGCGGCATCGGCGCCGGCGAGCAGCAGCTCGCCGAGCGCAGGAGCCGCGTCGTCGAGGCCGCCGGCCCGGCGGAGCGCGGCGGACACCAGGTGACCCATGCGGGTGAGATCGGCGAGCAGGTCGCGCGCCGTCCCGTCGGGAAGGCCGGCCAGCGTGCCGATGAGGCGGCGCTCGACCTCCGCCGGCAGCGCGTCGCTTCGGGGCGCCGCGCTCACCAGCGGCGTGACCGCGGTACGGCGGGCGCTCAGGATCAGCAGCCCGGCGAAGACCGGCGTGATCCAGCGGAGCAAGGGGGCGGCGCTCACGCCTGCGGCGGCCCCGGCGACCACCACCGCCACCAGCATCAGATGAAAATGTGCCGGCAGCAGCTCGAGCACGTGCGACGTCGGCAGCGCACGCGCCGCGAGCTGATGCGCGCTCAGCTGCTCCACGATGCGACGGCCCGCATCGGCGGAGGTCCGAAAGAGCGCCCGTTCGCCGCGCGCGGCCGCCTCGGCGTCCTGACCCGCGCCCGGAAGAATCGCGGCCAGCCGGCTTCGCGCCGTCGCCACGGCTCCGGCGCCGACCGGGCGCTGCAGCGCCACCAGCGTTTCTCCGGTCCCGTCGCTTCCGCCGCCGCAGCTGGGGCAGAGCCCGGCGGCGAACGGGTCCGGGCCTCCGCAGAGGACGCAGCGGGCCGCGGGCTCGGACGCGCCGGCGCCTTGGCCGGCGAGCGCCTCCTCCAGTGCCGCGGCACTGGGGAAGCGGTCCTCGGGCGCGGGCGCCGTGGCCCGCGCCACCACCTCATCCAACCAGTCGGGAACGCCGGGCACGACCGAGCTTGGCCGATACCCGACACCACCCGCCGGTGGTCGGCTTCGGTCCGGCAGCTCGCCCGCGAGGGCGTAGTACAGCGTGAGGCCGAGAGCGTAGAGATCGGCGCGGGCGTCGCCCCGGCGGCCGGCGGCGACCTCGGGGGCGACATAGTCCGGGGTGCCGGCGAGGGTGCCGGTCGCGGTCACGCCGAGCTGGCCGTCCAGCTTGGCGGAGCCGAAGTCGGTGAGGCGGAACCTGCCGTCGGGATCGAGCAGGACGTTCTGCGGCTTCACGTCGCGGTGGAGAATGCCTCGCCGGTGTGCCGCGGCCAGCGCCGCCGCCAGGTCGCGGCCGAGTCGCACCACCTGGTCGGCGGCGAGCCGGCCGCGCTGGCGCACCCGGACCTGGAGGTCGGGGCCGGCGACGTACTCCATCACGATGAAGCTCCAGGGGCCGTCCTCCATGAACTCGTAGACCGGAACGATGTTGGCGTGGGAGAGCGCGCGAACCACCTGCACCTCCCGCCGCATCCTCTCGCGCGCCACCTCGGCGGCCGCCGGCGGAGGCACCAGCAGCTTGACGGCCACGTCGGAGCCGATCCGGCGGTCGCGGGCAAGATAGACCACGGAGTAGCCCCCGCGTCCCAGCTCGCGGCCCACTTCCCAGCGGTCGCAGAGCACCGTGCCGGCGGCGAGGTACCCGCTCACCGGATCCGCCCCAGCACTTCGCGGGCGTTGGCGCGCCAGCCGTCTTCTGGTTGATACAGCTCGAGGAACCGCTCCAGGTGAGTCCTGGCGTAGTCGTACTGGCCCAGCTGGTACTCGGAGATCCCCGCGTGGTAGAGCGCCATGTAATTGTCGGGGGTGTATTCCACCACCAGGCGCATGATCGGCCCGGCCGAGGCGTCATCGCCGGCGTCGGCGACCGGGTGGCCGACGTTGAACACGATCCCGGCCGCCTGGGGCCGGAGCCGGGCGGGGAGCGAGTCGATCACCGCGCGGGCCCGGTCGATCTTGCCCGCGAGCGCGTAGCAGGCCGCGGCGTAGCCGGCGCCGCTCGCGTCGGACGGCGCGGGCGTCCGCTGCTGCTGCACCTCGACCTCGACCGCGTTGCAGAAGGGCTTGATCCGGGCGAACCACGAGCCGGCGTCGCCGTCGTACGGGGCTACGGGATGGGGCGGCTCGCCTCCGTGGGGGATATCGCGATGGGAGGCGAGGATGAGACCGCAGAGCGCCACGTAACTCCACCCGGCGGCGGCGAGCGCTCGAGACATGGGACCCTCGGACGGGAGACGGACGTGCCGGCACGGGGCAATCCGCGTGCCCGGCGATTACAGGCGACGGGCGAACCCTGCGGATTCGCACGCCGGGGGCTAGCCCGGCGGCGGCGGCGGCCGCTCGGCCGGCCGGAACACCAGGTCGAAGGCCAGAAAGATGGTCTT
>DASSML010000398.1:0-11166 GCA_035688895.1 Gemmatimonadales bacterium | reverse complement strand
AGCCGGCGCCGCCCCGGGCCGCCGACTCCGCCCTTGCCGGTGCCCTGGAGCTGGGTCTGCGGGTCAGCGGCGGAGGCGCGGAGCGCGGGCACCAGGCCAAACACCAGCGTCGTCACCAGCGACACCGCCACGGTGAAGCCGATCACCGATCCGTCGACCCGCACCTCGGCCAGGCGCGGCAGGCTGGCGGGATGGAGCAGCCGCAGGATCAGCAGCGCGCCCCACGCGACGACCAGCCCCAGCACCCCGCCCGCGGTGGCGATGAGCCCGCTCTCGACCAGCAGCTGCCGGATCAGGCTCCAGCGGCCCGCGCCCAGCGCGGTCCGGAGCGCGAACTCGCCGGAGCGCGCGGTGCCCCGGGCGAGCAGCAGGTGGGCCACGTTGGCGCAGGCGATGAGCAGCACCAGCGCCACCGCGCCCATCAGCGTGAGCAGGGCGGGACGCGCGTGCTTGACGATGTCCTCCTGCAGCGGCACCGCCCGGATCCGGGTGTTGGCGGCCTGGTGCTCCGGAAACTCCTGGCGAAACTGCTTGGCGATGTCGGACATGTCCGCCTGGGCCTGGGGCCAGGTGACCCCGGGCTTGAGCCGGCCGAAGACGGAGAAGAAGGTGAGGTTGCGGGGGAGCTGCTGGCTGTAGTCGAACTGGAGCGGCACCCACAGGTCGGCATCCACGAACTCGAACGCCTCGGCCGGCAGCAGCAGATGGAAGTCGCGGGGGAGCACGCCCACCACCTCGTAGCCTTCGCCGTCCACCTGGATGGTGCGGCCCACGATCTTCGGGTCGGCGCCGTAACGCCGCCGCCAGAGACCGTCGGTCAGCATCACCACGTGCGGGCCGTTGGTCGCCTCCTCTTCCTCGGTAAAGCCGCGGCCCAGCTCGGGAGTCACGCCGAACAGGGGGAAGAAGTTGGCGGTGACCGGCGTGAGGCGGACGCGCTCCGGCTCGCCGTCGCCCGTCAGGTTGCCGCGCAGCTTCACCGTCTCGGCGCCCGCACCCGCGGCGAAGCCGGCGAAGGCGCGGGTGCGGCGCTGGTAGTCGCGGAAGTCCGCCGGAGAGACCGCCGGGAGCGACTGGGCGCCCTGCCCCAGGTCCACCCAGATACTGGCCAGCCGCTCGGAGTCCTGATAGGGCAGCGGGCGCAGCAGCACCGCGTTGACCACGGTGAAGATCGCGGCCGTAGCGCCGATGCCGAGCGCGAGCGTGGCCACCGCGATGGCGGTGAAGCCCGGCGTGCGCCGAAGCGCGCGCGCCGCATAGCGGAGGTCGTGGCCGACGCGGGTCATCATTCGCTCCGGAGGGCGTCCACCGGGTTCACCCGGGTGGCGCGAACGGCGGGGACCAGACAGGCGACCACGCACGCGGTCGCGAGCAGGGCGCTGACGGCGGCCAGCACCCGGGGATCGGTAGGCTGGACGCCGTAGAGCATGCCGACCAGCAACCGTCCCAGGGCCAATGCGCCCATGAGCCCGAGGCCGATCCCCAGGCCGGCCAGCACCATCCCCTGCCCCAGCACCAGAGCGCGGACCGTGGCCGGTCGCGCGCCGAGCGCGAGCCGGATGCCCAGCTCACGGGTCCGCTGGCTCACGGCGTAGGCCATCACGCCGTACACGCCCACGGCCGCGATGAGGAGCGCCAGACCGCCGAAGGCGAGCAGCAGGAGCATGCCGAAGCGCTGCCGTGCCACGGCGGCGGCCACCAGCTCGCCGGCGGGCGAGGGACCGGTCACGGGCTGATCGGGATCGACCGACCGGATCGCGCCGCGGACGGCGGCGCCTACCGTCTCCAGGTTGTCGTCGCTCCGGATCACCACCGACACCGGCAGCGGCGCGAAGACCGTCCAGAGGTCGGCGGTGATCTGGGCGAAGGGCACGAAGATCTCCGGCCCGATATCCACGGTGAGTCCGCTGGTCTTGACGTTGGCGACGACGCCGACGACCTCCATCCAGTCGGGGTCGTCCTGGCCGTCGCCGAAGGTGAGCCGTTGGCCGATCGGATCCTGGTTGGGCCAGGCCATCCGCGCCAGCGCCTCGTTCACCACGGCGACATGGGGCGCCCCGGCCCGGTCGTCGGGCGCGAGCAGGCGTCCGCGACGGAGCTGAATGGAGAGGGCGCTGAAGTAGTCACCCGTCACCATGCGGAAGTTGGCGTACTGCTCCTTGCCCGGGGCGGCGGGCGGCGCGCCGGCGAGGGTGAAGTCCCCGTTCACCTGGCCGTTGCCGAGAGGCAGATAGAAGGTGGCGCCGGCGGCGCGGGTCCCGCGCACCTGGCTCACCGCCTCCACCACGCGGGTGAGGTACTGGTCGTGACGCGCCCGGTCGGGATACTTGCCCGGCGGGATGGTGAACTCGAAGGTGTACGCGTTTCGCGGGTCGAAGCCTGGATCGATCAGCGCGAGACGCTGCACGGTCACCACCAGCAGGGCGGCGCCCGCGAGGAGCACCAGGGCGAGCGACACCTGGGCCACCACCAGCCCGGCGCGGAACCGTCCGCCCGACCGGGCGCCGGTCACCCCGCGACCCTCGCCGCGGAATGCGTCGGCCGGATCGCCCTGCGACAGCGTGATCGCCGGGAAGAGGGCGAAGCCCATCCCTACCACGACGGAGACCAGGAGGGCGAACGCCAGCGTCGCGTGGTCGATGCTGATTTCGCCCAGGCGCGGGATTCCGCGGGGACGCAGCGCCACCAGCAGGTCCACGCCCCAGCTCGCGAGCAGGAGCCCGATCACTCCCCCAGCCAGCGACAGCAGCACGCCTTCCACCAGCACCTGGCGAGCCAGCCGCCACCTCCCGGCACCCAGGGCCGCGCGCACGGCCAGCTCGCGCTGACGCACCGCGGCTCGGGCCAGGAACAGGTTGGCGACGTTGGCGCAGGCGATCAGGAGGACAAAGAGCGCCGCCCCGCCGAGCAGCAGGAGCACCGGGCGGGCCGCTCTCACGGTGTCGGCCGTCAGCGGCACCACACGCGCCCCGCGTCCGCCGTTCTCGTCCGGGTATTCCTTTTCCAGCCCTCGCGCCACTGCCGCGAGGTCGGCCTGAGCGGCCTCCAGCGTCACGCCCGGTGCGAGCCGGCCCACCACATCGTAGCTATGGCTGCTCCGCTGGGCCGATCGGCTGAGGCCGTATTCTATGGGCAGCCACGCCACGGCGTTGCCCGGATAGGTGAAGCCCGGTGGCGCGACCCCGATGACGGTGTACGGCTGGCCGCTCAGCGTGATGGTCCGGCCGACGATGTCCGGGTCGGCGGCGTAGCGGGAGCGCCAGAGCCCATCGGACAGCACCGCGACCGTCCCCACACCCTGGTCTTCCCCGTCCGCGAAGCCCCGGCCGAGGGCCGGCGGCACACCCAGGGTGCGGAAGAAGTCGGCGCTCACCATGGCGGTGACGACCTGCTCGGGCTCGCCGTCGCCGACCAGCGCCCGGCTGCTCGCCCGGAGCGCCAGCATGCCGCTGAACGAATGGCTCCGGGTGCGCCAGTCCACCACGTTGGGACCGGCCACGGAGCCCTCGAGACCCTGGCCGAAGGTCTCGCGGATGGCCACCAGCCGATCCGAGTCCGGGAACGGCAGCGGCCGGAGCAGGACCGCGTTGAGGACGGTGAAGATCGCGGTGTTCGCCCCGATGCCGAGCGCGAGCGTGAGCAGCACGATGAAGGTGAATCCGGGCGCCTTCGCCAGCGACCGGAGGACGTAGCGCAGATCGTGCATCAGATCGCCTTTCATTCGCTCCTCAATGCCTGCATGGGGTCGATGCGGGTGGCGCGCCAGGCCGGCACCAGGCTGGCCGCGAGCGCGACCGCGACGAGGACACCACTCCGCCAGGGGGCGCGAATCATTCGCTCCTCAGCGCCTCGACCGGGTCGGTGCGGGTAGCGCGGAGCGCCGGCACCAGCGCGGCGAAGGTGGCAACGCCGAGCAGGGCGAGCGCCGTGCCGGCATAGGTCAGAGGATCGGTCGGCGTGACCTGGAACAGAAGCCCGGTAAGCACTCGGCTCGCGGCCAGCGCGCCGGCCACCCCGAGCGCGACGCCGGCCACCGCGAGCCACGCGCCCTGGCGCATCACCAGGCCGAGGATCTCGCGCGGGAGTGCGCCGAGGGCGATCCGGATCCCGATCTCGCGGTTCCGCTGCACGACGAGATGCGCCATGACGCCGTACACCCCGACCGCGCCCAACGTGAGCGCGAG
This sequence comes from Gemmatimonadales bacterium, assembly GCA_035688895.1. Lineage (GTDB taxonomy): Bacteria > Gemmatimonadota > Gemmatimonadetes > Gemmatimonadales > GWC2-71-9 > CAVVWJ01. The sequence goes on along the minus strand of DASSML010000398.1, from coordinate 6,982 downwards.
GACCGCGAACGCCGCGACCAGGATCATCGTGAGGCGCCGTTCGGCGGCCCAGTTCCCCATCGCCTGATCCATGGTCTGGACATCCACCAGGGGCACGGAGGGGTCGAGTCCCGCCAGGGCGGCGCGCAAGGGGTTCGCGAGCGACGTGGGATCGCCCGCGGCGCGGAGGACGATGCGCATGGTCCGCTGGGGGGTGCCGGTGCCCGCCGGGAACTGCGCGTGCGGGAGATACATCTCCGGGCGCGGCTGCACGGTGAGTCCCCGGTGCCGCACGTCACCTACGATCCCGACCACGGTGCGCCAGACCGAGTCCACGCCGCCCCCGCCGAGGAGGATCCGCTGCCCGATCGGGTCCTGCCCCGGCCACGCCAGCCGAGCGAGCGTCCGGTTGACCAGGACCACCTGGGTGGCGTCGCTCCGATCCTGCTCCTCGATCGCCCGCCCCTGCAGGACCGGGATGCGGAGGGTCTCGAAGTATCCCGGCGTGAGCGCCTGCCAGTCCGCGGCGATCCGGTCGGCCGGCACCGGCGGGTTCGCGTGCCGTCCCTCCTCGATGAACGACCAGTCGCCGATCTCCAGCCGGCCGGTCATCGGCAGCGCGCGCACGGCGGCCGCCGAGCGGACCCCGGGCAGGGCCTCGAGCCGATGCACCAGCTCGCTGTAGAAGGCGCGGATCTTGGCGGGCGTGTCGTACCGGACGGCCGACAGCTCCACCTCGGCCGTGAGCAAGCGCGACGGATCGAACCCTGGATCCACCCCGCGGATCCGCACGAAGCTCCGGATCAGGAGCCCGGCCGAGGTCACCAGCATGAGGGCGAGCGCGATCTGCGCGACCACGAGCCCGCGGCGGAATCGCTGCTGCCCTGCCGAGCTGCCGCTCCGTCCGCCCTCGGCCAGAGCGGCGGTCATGTCCGGGCGCGTCGCCTGGAGCGCGGGGACCAGCCCGAACAGGATGCCGGTCAGCATGCTCACGCCGAGCGTGAAGCCGAGCACCCAGCCGTCGGTGTGGACCGCGTCGAGACGCGGCAAGGTCGGCGGCGCCGTCGCCACCAAGCCGCGGACGCCCCAGTCGGCCAGCAGCGCGCCGAGGAAGCCCCCGGCGAGCGCCAGGACGACGCTTTCGGTCAGCAGCTGGCGCACCAGGCTGATCGTACCGGCACCCAGGGCGGTGCGCACCGCGATCTCGCGCTGCCGCGACTCTGCTCGAGCCAGCAGCAGGCCGGCCACGTTGGCGCAGGCGATCAGCAGCAGCAGGCCGACCGCCCCGAGCAGCACCAGGATCGCGGGCCGGATCTCGCCCACCAGATCGTCAGCCGCGATGACCGCGAAGCCGCCGAAGGCCGGCTTGTACTCTCCGGGGTAGGTCTCCAGCATCCGACGGGCGAGCGCGCCCACTTCCAGGCTCGCGGCGCTGATGTCCACCCCCGGGCGGAGCCGCGCGAGGACGCTGACCCAGTGCCACCCGCGCTCCGAGCGATCGATGGACGGGTCGAGCTGCAGCGGAGCCCAGACCTCGGCCCCCGGCCCGGCGTAGTGGGTGGGAAGCTGGAATCCCGCCGGCATCACGCCGATGATCGTGGCCGGATGGTCGTCCAGAGTGAGGGTTCGTCCCACGATCGACGGGTCCCCGCCGAAGCGACGCCGCCATAGGCCGTCGCCGAGCAGCACCGCGACCGGCGCGCCGGGGCGGTCGTCGTCGGGACTGAAGGACCGGCCTCGCGCGGGAGCCACGCCGAGCAGCGGCAGCGCGTCGGCACTCATGAACCCCGCGCGGAGTCGCTCGGGCTCGCCACTGCCCGTCAGGGTCAGCGAGCCGTCGGTGTACGCGGCGAGCCGGCTGAAGGAGCGGTTCTGGTCCCGCAGGTCCCAGTATTCCGGCTGGCTGAGCTCGCCCTGGGGGTTGCCGGGCCAGCGGACCCAGATGGTGGCGATCTCGCCCGGCCGATCGTACGGCAGCGGCCGCAGGAGCACGCCGTTTACCACGCTGAAGATCGCGGTGTTGGCGCCGATGCCGAGCGCGAGCGTGAGCACGACGACGGCGGTGAAGCCGGGCCGCCGGAGCAGTCCCCGCAGGGCGAAGCGCAGGTCGTGGCGCAGACGGTCCATCATTCGCTCCGCAGCGAGATCATGGGATCGACCCGGGTCGCCCGGCGGGCCGGGAGCCAGGTCGCCGCGAACGCGACCGCGCCCAGGAGGGTGGCCACCGCGGCGTAGGTGATCGGGTCACGGGCCGAGATCCCGTAGAGCTGGCCCGCGAGCACCCGGCTCAGCGCCCACGCGCCGAACAGGCCGATGGCGAGACCGATCAGCACCAGCCGCATGCCCTGGCGCAGCACCAGGCGCAGCACGTCGGGGGTGGCCGCGCCAAGCGCCATGCGGATCCCGATCTCGTGCCGGCGCTGGCTGGTGCTGTAGGCCATCACTCCGTAGATCCCGAGGCTCGAAAGCAGCAGGGCGATCGCGGCGAAGAGACTGAGCAGCAGCAGCGAGAACCGTCGCTCGGCCTCGGCGTTGGCGAGGAGGCGGTCCATGGACGTCACGCCGAACACCGGCTGAGTCGGATCCACCGAGCGGATCGCTCCCACGATCCGATCGGCCAGCGCGTCGGGGTCACCCGTGGTGCGGGCCACCAGCGACATCTGCTGTCCGGCAAACAGCCGATAGGAGACGTAGAACTCCGGGAGCGGCGGCTGGTCGGGCGCACCCTGGCGGACGTCGTTCACCACACCGACGATCGTGACCCAAGGCCCCTCCCCGCCGAACAGCTGCAGCTGGATCCGTCGGCCCACCGGGCTTTCGCCCTTCCACTCCCGCTCCGCCAGGGTTCGGTTCACCATCGCGTAGGTGGACGAGAGCGAGTCCGCGCCGTCGGGCATCGCCTCGCCCTGGAGCACCGGAATCGCCATGGTGCGGAAGTAGTCCGGGCTCACCAGCCGCAGCTCCGCCGACGGCAGGAGCTGCGCGTCCGCCACCGGACGCCCCTCGATCTTGAAGCGGGAATCGGTGCGTCCGCTGTAAGGCAGCCGGGAGACCAGCGCCGCCCCCGTGACGCCGGACACCTGGCGCACCGCCGCGAGGGCGCGGTCGTAGAAGCCGACCCGCTGCTGCTGGGTGGCGTAGCGGCCCTTCGCGTTGTCGTTCGGCACCGGCAGCCACACCTGCATGGTGAGGAGCCGCTGGGGGTCGAACCCGGGATCGACCGCCACCAGGCGCTGGAAGCTCCGGAGCAGGAGGCCCGCGCCCGCGAGCAGCACCAGCGCGACCGCGACCTCGGCCACGACCAGCACCGCCCGCATGCGGGTGCGCGCGCCGCCCGCGCTGCCCTTGGCCGAGTCCTTGAGCACATCCTGCAGGTCGGGCCGGGAGGCCTGCAGTGCCGGGAAGAGCCCGAACGCGACGCCGGTGACCAGGATCAACACGGCGGTGAACGCGAGCACCGGGCCGTCGATCGCGATCGTCTGCGCGCGCGGGAGGTAGAGCGTGGCTAGCCGCCCGAGCGCGCTGGTGCCCCAGACGGCGAGGAGGAGACCCAGCGCGCCTCCCAGGGCGGCGAGGAGCAGGCTTTCGGTGAGGAGCTGGCGCATCAGCCGCAGCCGGTCGCCGCCGAGGGCGGTACGAATGGCGATCTCCCTGCCCCGTCCGGTGGCCCGCGCGAGCATCAGGTTGGCCACGTTGGCGCAGCCGATGAGGAGGACGAACGCCACCGCGCCGAGCAGTACCAGCAGCGCCGGTCGCACGTTGCCCACGACCCGCTCGCTCAGCGGCAGCACCGCCGCCCGCCAGCCGAGTGCCGCGGGGTAGACGTCCGGATAGCGGGAGCCGAGCTGCCGGGAGAGCGCGTCGAGCTGTGACTGCGCCTCGGCCACCGTGGCGCCCGGCTTGAGGCGGCCGATCACCTCGAAGACCCGGGCACGGCGGTCGCCGATGAACTGCGGATCGGTGTTGGCGAGCTCGACCGGGGCCCAGACCTCCATCGGCGAGGTGCTGGTCTCCAGTGGATGGCGGAAGCCGCGCGGCATCACCCCGACGATCGTCATCGGATCGTCGTCCAGCCGCACCGTCTTTCCGACGACCGAGCGGTCGCCGCCGAAGCGGCGCTGGAAGAGCTCCCAGGAGATGATCGCCACGTAGCCGATCCGCCCCTGGTCATCGTCCGGCGTGAAGTCTCGCCCCAGGGCCGGCGCGGTGCCGAGCACCCGGAAGTAGTTGCTGCTCACGACGGAGGCCTGGATCCGCTCGGGGTCGCCCCGCTCGGTGAGATTGATATTGATCGGCCAGGCGGCCGCGACGTCGGCCAGCGCGGGGATCTCAGTCCGGTAATCCTCGTATTCGGGAGCCGAGTTGCGGACGTCGTCGAGACCGCGGACCTCGACCACCCCGCGGAGCGCCACCAGCTGGGCCGGGTCGCGGTAGGCCAGCGGCCGGAGCAGCACCGCGTTCACCACGCTGAAGATCGCGGTGTTGGCCCCGATGCCGAGCGCGAGCGTGGCCACGGTGATCGCGGTGAAGCCGGGACTCCGCCACAGGCCGCGGGCCGCGAAGCGCAGGTCCCGCCCGATCGCATCCAGCATCAGGCCACCTCCAGGTTGAGGCTCCCCCGCTCCGCCAGCCGGCCGTCGAACAGATGGACCGTCCGGCGGACCTGCGCGAGGTAGCGGGGGTCGTGGGTCACCATCACGATCGTGGCACCGCCGGCGTGGAGCTCGCCCAGGAGATCCATCACCTGGGCCCCGTTCCGGCTGTCGAGATTTCCGGTCGGCTCGTCGGCCAGGAGGACGAGCGGCTTGCCCGCGACCGCGCGGGCCACGGCGACCCGCTGCTGCTGGCCGCCGGAGAGCTGGGCCGGGAAGTGATGGATCCGGTGCAGCAGGCCCACCCGCTCCAGCGCCTCATGCACCGCGGCCCGCCGCTGCTCCGTCGGCAGCCCGCGGTACTTGAGCGGCAGCTCCACGTTCTGAAAGACGTTCAGGTCGCCGATGAGATTGAAGGCCTGGAAAATGAAGCCGATGGCCCGGCTCCGGACTCGCGCCCGCTGGCCCGGCGAGAGGGTGGCCACCGGCTCGCCGGCGAGCACGTAGCTGCCCTCGCTCGGCGAATCGAGCAGTCCCAGGATCGAGAGCAGCGTGGTCTTGCCGCACCCGGACGGCCCGGCGATCGCGACGTACTCGCCGGCCCGGATCGCGAGGTCGATCCGGGAGAGCGCGTGGGTCTCCACGTCTTCGGTGTGGAAGATCTTGGAGATCCCCTGCAACCGGATCAGCGGATCGATGGCGAGGGCCATGGTCACTCCGCCCGAAGCGCCTTCACGGGGTCGGAGCGCGCCGCCCGCCGGGCCGGGACGTAGCTCGCGGCCACGGCCACCACGGCGAGGAACGCCGCCACGGCGACGTAGGTCGCCGGGTCCGTCGCCGTTACGCCGTAGAGCAGCGAGCGCAGCACGCGGCTCCCGACCGACGCCACGCCGAGCCCGATCGCGAGCCCGATGAGCACGGGGCTCAAACCCTGCCGCATGACCATCCCGAGCACGACGTCGGCACTGGCGCCGAGCGCGACCCGGATGCCCAGCTCCCGGGTGCGCTGCACCACGCTGTACGCGATCACCCCGTAGATGCCGAGGGCGGCCAGCACCAGCGCGGTGGCCGCGAAGGCGGCGAGCAGGAGTGCGTTGACCCGCGGCCGCGCGAGCGTGCCCGCGACCCGCTGCTCCATCGTCGAGACCTGGGAGAGCGCGAGGTTGGGATCGACCCCCGCGAGCACCTGCTTGAGCGGAGCGACCAGGGCCAGCGGAGCCCGGCCGGTACGGAGCGCCACCACGATGGAGCGGTTCGAGAGCTGGGCGAAGGGCACGTAGATCTGCGGGTAGGCTGGGCTCACCGCACCGTCCTGGCGGACGTCGCCCACCACCCCGACCACGGTCAACCAGTCGCTGGTCGAATCGGCGGGATCCCCGAACGTGATGCGCGAGCCGATCGGGTCGCGTCCCGGCCAGTACCGCTGGGCGAGCCCTTGGCTCACGATGGCCACCAGGGTCTGGTCGGCGCGATCGCCGGCCTGGAACAGCCGTCCGCGAATCAATGGAAGGCCGAACGTGGGGAAGTACTCGGGGCTGGCCCGATACACGACGGCATCCTGCACCACCTCGGGCGGAGGCTGTTCGACCCCGGCCATGGCGAAGGCCCAGTAGGTCAGCGCATCGTCGACCGGCGCGCCGGAGCCGAGCGCGGCGGAGCTCACACCCGGGAGCGCCCGCGCGCGCTCCAGCAGGGCGTCAGCGAACGCCACCTGACGCGCGGGGTCGTCGTAGCGGGAGCGTGGCAACGTGACGCGGGCCGTGAGGATCCCGTCGACGGCGATACCCGGATCCACCCGCTGCAGCCCCACGAAGCTGCGGAGCAGCAGCGCCGCCCCGACCAGCAGCACCGAGGCCAGGGCCACCTCCGCGAGCACCAGTGCGTTCCGGGTGCGTGCGGCGGCGCGTCCCCCTGCGAGTGCCCGCCCGCCTTCGGCCAGGCCACCGCGGAGGTCGAAGCCGAGGGCCCGGATCGCCGGCACCACCCCGAACAGCAGGCCGGTGCCGATCGAGAGGACCAGCGCGAACGCCAGGGCCCGCCCATCCAGGCGAATGTCCTGCAGCCGCGGCACCGTGCCCGGCTCGAGCGCCCGCAGCGCGTCCACGCCCCACACCGCGAGTCCTAGGCCGAGGATGCCCCCCGCCAGCGCCAACAGCACGCTCTCGGTGAGGAACTGCCGCAGCAGTCGTCGCCGCGAGGCCCCGAGCGCCGCGCGGATGGTCACCTCGCGCTCCCGGGCCGCCACCCGGACCAGCATGAGGTTGGCCACATTGGCGCAGGCGATGAGCAGGACCAGCGCCACCGCCCCAAGGAAGACGAGCAGCGCCGGCCGGATCTCGCCCACGATCCGCTCCTGCAGGCCGATCAGCTCCACGCCCCAGCCCGCATTGCTCGCCGGATACTCGGCCTCG
>DASSML010000397.1:0-7073 GCA_035688895.1 Gemmatimonadales bacterium | reverse complement strand
GTGGTGCAGGTGGTCGCCCAGGACCTCGGGCATCCGCCGGTCGGCCCATTCCCGGCAGGTGCCGAGGGAGGTGGGAAACACCAGCACCCGGGCGCCGCCGTGTCCGAAGACCAGCAGGCTCATGTCGCGATCGAGGGCGGGGCTGTGCCAGCGGTGGTGTTCGACGTTCACGGACTCACGCCATGCCGAGGAGAAATGGAAGTGCCCGGGCGAACCGCCGGCCCCAGGAGCGCTCGTCGTGACGCCCCGACCGGGACTCGAGCCAACGGAGGTCGGCCCCGATACGGTATCCCTTGCTCAGGAAAAGATCGCGCAACCGGCGGGCATTGGCCACGTGCTGTGGCCCTTCCTGAACGCCGATGTCGAGATAAATCCTGGCTGGTACGTAGGGCGACCCTTCGACCTCGGAGAAGATAGCCCCGCCGGCAAACCACAGCGATGGGCTGAGGGCCCCGACGGCACCGAAGGTCCGAGGGTGGCGGAGGAGGGCGACCAGGCTGATGAGGCCGCCCATCGACGAGCCGGCGACCACGGTGCGCTCCCGTCCGGGTTCGGTCCGGAAGCGCCGGTCGACGATGGGCTTCAGGGTGCGGGCCAGGAAGTCGGCGTAGGCCGCCCCCTTGCCACCGCCGCCGACCGTGGGATCGGCATAGGGCGAGTATTCGTCCAGCCGCTCGGAGCCCATGTTGGGCACCCCGACCACGATGGCCTCCAGCCCCCGCCGGGCCGCGGCGTTCATCGCCCGGCCGACTCCCCACTCTCCGGCAAAGCTGGTGCTCGGATCGAAGAGGTTCTGTCCGTCCTGCATGTACAGCACCGGGTAGGACCGGTCGCTTCGGTGGTAGGAAGGCGGAAGGTACACCAGCACGTCGCGCTGGTTGTCGAGCTCCGGACTGTGGACTGCTTCGAGCACCTCGAGTGCCACCGCGGCCCGCACGCTACTCGAACTCCACCAGCACCTGGCCCTTCTCTACCGGCTCGCCGGGCCGGACCCGCACCGCCTTCACCTTGGCGTCGGACGACGCCTTGAGCTCGTTCTCCATCTTCATCGCCTCCAGGACGACCACCCCCGCGCCCCGCGCCACCGCCTGCCCCGGCTCGGCGAGGACCCGAACTACGAGGCCCGGCATGGGCGCCTTGAGCGCCGCCGCGCCCGGGTCCCGGGTGGCCGCGCCGGTGAGGCTCCGGATGTGACGGGTCCGCTCGTCGACAGCCTCCACCTCCCAGCGCTCGCCCCGCGCGCCGATGGCCCAGTGGCCCCGTCCGTTCCCCTCGATCACCAGGGTCGAGGGACGGCCATCCACCAGCAGGTGGCGGAGGGGCGTGCCCGGCACCGGTCGGAGCGCGGCGGCGAGACTCCGCCCTTCCACCCGCACCTGGTCGCCTTCGATCTCGACCTCGATCTCCCTCCCGGCGACCGTCACGATGTACTTCACGAGGCGCGCTCCAGCACCGCGACCGTCTCGACGTGCGCGGTCTGCGGAAAGAGGTCGAAGGCGCGGAGGACGCCGATCCGGTAGCTGGTGAGCCGCGCGAGGTCACGGGCCAGGGTGGCGGGATCGCAGGAGATGTAGACGATCCGCTCCGGCCGGCGCCGCTCCAGCTCGGCGGGCACCCGGGGGTCCATGCCGACTCGGGGAGGATTGGTGACGACGAGGCTCGGCGTCTCCAGTCGTCCGAGCACGTCCTCGACCCGTCCGGCAACGCGCCGCGCCGAGGGACCCCGGGCCTCCGCTTCGGCGACGGCCCGCTCGTCCCATTCGACGCTTTCGACTCTGGCGCCGGCCTCCGCCAGTGCAGCCGTGGTCTCGCCGATGCCGGCGTACAGGTCCCACACCACGCGGTCCGCGGCAGGGCCCAGCGCGTCGACGGCGAAGGCCCGGACCCGGTCGCCCATAGCCGGATGCACCTGCTCGAACACGGTGGCCGGGAACGGCTCGCCCCGTCCCGCGACGCTGCGTGGCTCGCCGCCCGGTTCCCGCCACCAGATGGTCCCCTCGATACCCTCGGCCAGGAGGGCCTCCCTGAGCGCGCCGGCCTCGGACCACCGGCTGCCCCGGGCCGACTCGAAGACCGCGTGGCAGTCCCCATGGCGGTCGAGCCGCAGCATCAGGGTCTCGAGGCGGGGCGGAAAATGCTCGCGCAGCATCCGGAGCGCCGACCAGAGGCGGTTGAGCTCGGCCACGGTGATGAGGCAGCGCCTGAGCTCGAAGACCTGCTCGGCGCGACCGTACGGATGGAGTCCGATGGTGCCGGCCCGAGCGTCGGCGTGGAGGGTAATCTTGGTGCGGTACTCCAGCTCCTGATCGGCGGGGACGATCTCCGGGTCCGCCACGTCCAGGCGAGCGAGCCGCCGGAGCGCGTCGCCGACGATGCTTCGCCGCGCCTCCCGCTGGGCTCCCGTCGCCAGGTGCTGCAGCTGGCATCCACCGCACTCGTCGTCCACGTAGTGGGGACAGGGCGGCTCGATCCGGTCCGGGCCCGGCTCCAGCACGCGCGCCACCCTCGCCCGGGCGAAGCGACGCTGGGATCGGAGACCGGTCAGCTCGACCAAGTCGCCCGGCGCGCTCCGGGGAACGAAGACCGCCCGCCCGTCCTCCAGCCGCCCGACCCCATCCCCACCGGCCGCGATCCGGAGGATACGCGCGGCGGTCATCGCAGCCCCTCGAGCCGGGCCCGCTCCAGCCAGGCGCGATTGGCGTGCTCGCCGTTGGCAACCGAGGGACGACGGCAGTTCCGCGCCTCGTCCTCCGCCAGCGCGGCCGCGACGGCGAGCTCGATCGCCTCCCGCTCCGACAGCACCGGGGCCAGCAGGTCGGTGCGGCGGTCGAGGAACTGGATGTCGATCGCGCCGGAGCGAAAGGCCGGATCGGCCAGGAGCCGCCGGTGGAAGCCCACGTTGGTGCTGACGCCGGCGATCACCAGCTCGTCGAGGGCCCGGATCATCCGGTCGATCGCCTCGGGACGAGTCGGGGCCCATACGATGAGCTTGGCGAGCAGCGAGTCGTAGAACAGGCTGACCTCGTCGCCCGCCTCGATGCCGCCGTCCCAGCGCACGCCCGGACCGCCCGGGACCCGGAGGTACTCGATTCGGCCGGTCGACGGCAGAAACCCGTTGGAGGGATCCTCGCTGGTGATCCGGCATTCCATGGCCCAGCCGCGCGGATGGAGCCAGCCGGAGGGGACCCGCATCGCCTGGCCGCCCGCGATCCGGAGCTGTTCCCGCACCAGGTCCACACCGTAGACCAGCTCGGTGACCGGGTGCTCGACCTGGATCCGGGTGTTCATCTCCAGGAAGTAGAAGCTTCCGTCCGCGGCGAGGAGGAACTCGCAGGTGCCGGCGCCGAGGTAGCCGACCGCCTGGGCCGCCGCGACGGCGGCCGCGCCCATCCATTCGCGGATCTCCGGCGTGACGGCGACGGAAGGCGACTCCTCCACCAGCTTCTGGTGCCGCCGCTGGATCGAGCACTCCCGCTCACCCAGGTGTACGGTGCGCTCGCGATCGGCCAGCACCTGGATCTCCACGTGCCGCGGCTCGAGGATGAGCTTCTCCAGGTACACGCTGGGATCGCCGAAGGCCTTGCGCGCCTCGGAGGCCGCGGTGGCCAGCGCGGCTTCCAGCTGCTCGGGCTGGTGCACCACCCGCATGCCCTTCCCCCCGCCGCCCGCGGCCGCCTTCACCAATACCGGATATCCGATCTCCCGGGCCAGCGCGAGCGCCGGACCCACATCGCGCACCGGCTCCTGCGCGCCCGGCACGACCGGCACGTCGGCCGCGAGCATTCGTCGGCGGGCCTCGGTCTTGTCGCCCATGGCCCGGATGGCCGCGGGTGGTGGGCCGACGAAGATGAGTCCGGCGTCCTGCACCGCCTGGGCGAATGCCGCGCGCTCGGCCAGGAAGCCGTAGCCCGGATGGACCGCGTCGGCACCGGCGCGCTCGGCCGCCTCCAGCAGCCGCTCGATGACGAGATAGCTTTCGCTCGGCGCCGACGGCCCGATCGGCAGCGCCAGGTCCGCGGCACGGACGTGGGGCGCGGCACGATCGGCCGCGGAATAGACGGCGACCGCCTCGAGACCCTCTTCATGACATGCGCGGATGATGCGAAGAGCGATTTCGCCGCGATTGGCGACCAGCACCCGCTTCACGGGGCGCAGGCGGCCGGCGGAGTATCCCCGTAGAGGAGGAGGAGACTGCTGCAGAGGAGGAGGTTGTGCGCCGCGGCGCGGTCGTACACCTGGCGCACGTCGTTCACCCAAGGGGACTCGTTGCCGCGCGACGCCTTGATCAGCTCGGTCACAGTGAGCGCGCCGGTGGTGGGTCCCGGCGGCCCGCTCACCCGGACCAGACGATACGGCATCCAGGCGAGCGCCGGCGCAGCCGCGCTATCGGCGCTGGGCGAGAGACAGAGCCGCCGGCGCGGTGCCACCGCCGCCAGCGCACGCTGCACCGGCAGCGCGGGATCGACGCCCATCGCCTCGGCCACGCGGAGCCGGTAGAGGGAGTCGGTGGCGTAGCGATCGGGGCGGATCAGGAGGACGTCGACGGAGGGGCTTTCGAGGGTACCGTACCAGGCGGAGAGGCTCTCGAGGTCGGTGCCGGTGAGCAACACGCCGCCGGAGGGACACGAGCTCAGCAGGTTGGCGCCGAGCTCGAGGATGTAGGGTGGAATCGGCGGAGTGTCGTGTCCCCTCGAGGCCAGCGCGGCGTTCCAGCCGGAGGTTTCCAGCATGATGACTCCGCGCTCCACTTCGGCGTAGCCACGGAAGACCATGCCCGAATCGACCGAGAGGCGGATCGACTGCTCGAACGCGGTGGTCGCGAAGTCGAGGTACAGCACGCCGTCGGGGTCGCCCCGATGCCCGGCGAGATGCCAGTCCCGCTCGTCCGCCAGGTAGAACCGGCCCAGCTGCAGCCACGCGCTGCCGTCGTCGGGCGCGGTGGCCAAGTACTGGCCCAGGAGGTCGATCGCCATGGGGCGCTCGCCCTCGCGTTCCAGCGCGGCGGCACGCGGCGCGACGTTGGGATCGATGGCGGCTTGCCCGTGCGCGGGCCCGGCCAGCAGCACGCTGATCAGGAGAGCGCTGCCGGTAGCCCGAAGCAGGGGCGGCCTAGAGCGTCGGCGGGAGGTCATGAGGCCCGTAAGATGCCACCTCCTTTGCGGTTTGACCAGACCGGGACCTCAGAGCGGCAGGTTGCCGTGCTTCCGCGCCGGGTTGCGGTCCCGCTTGGTCCGAAGGGTCCGCAGGGCGTCGATCAGCCGGGGGCGCGTATCCCGCGGATCGATCACGTCGTCGATGTATCCCCGGGCCGCCGCGGCATAGGGATGGGCGAACTTGGCGGTGTAGTCCTCCACCAGCCGCGCCGTGGCGCCGGCCGGGTCGTCGCTTCGGGCGATCTCGTCCTTGAACAGGATCTCCACCGCGCCCTTGGCCCCCATCACCGCGATCTCGGCGCCCGGCCACGCCAGGTTGAGGTCGCCCCGGATGTGCTTGGAGCTCATCACGTCGTACGCTCCGCCATAGGCCTTGCGGGTGATCACCGTGAGCTTGGGCACCGTCGCCTCGCAGTAGGCGTACAACAGCTTGGCCCCGTGCTTGATGATACCGCCGTGCTCCTGCGCCACCCCCGGGAGGAAGCCGGGTACGTCCACGAAGGTGACGACCGGGAGGTTGAAGCAGTCACAGAAACGAATGAAACGTGCCGCCTTGAGTGAGGCTGCAATGTCCAGCACGCCGGCCAGCACCGCGGGCTGGTTGGCGACGATCCCGACTGGCCGGCCGCCCAAGCGGGCGAATCCGGTGAGGATGTTGTCGGCGTAGCCCCGGTGTACCTCCAGAAAGCCCCCGTCGTCCACCACCCGCTCCACCACCGCGTGCATGTCGTACGGTTTGGTGGGGCTGTCGGGCACCAGATCGAGCAGGGACTCGTCCCGCCGGTCCACCGGATCGTCGGTGGGCCGCTCGGGGGGATCGTCGAGGTTGTTGAGCGGGAGATAGCCCACCAGCTCGCGCAACGCCTGGAGGCACTCGGGCTCGGAGTCGTGGACGAAGTGCGCCACGCCCGATGTGCCGCCGTGGACGTCGGCCCCGCCCAGCGCGTCGAAGCTCACTTCCTCGTGGGTGACGGTCTTCACCACGTTAGGCCCGGTGACGAACATGTAGCTCACCCCGCGCACCATGAACACGAAATCGGTGATCGCGGGGCTGTAGACCGCGCCGCCGGCGCAGGGGCCGAGGATGGCGGAGATCTGGGGGACCACGCCCGAGGCGAGGGTGTTGCGGAGGAAGATGTCGGCATAGCCGCCCAGGCTCACGACCCCTTCCTGGATCCGGGCCCCACCCGAGTCGTTGAGGCCGATGACCGGGGCGCCGTTCCGCATCGCGAGATCCATGATCTTGCAGATCTTCTCCGCGTGCGCCTCGCTCAGCGATCCGCCGAACACGGTGAAGTCCTGGGAGAAGACGTAGACCAGACGGCCCTCGATGCGGCCGTAGCCGGTCACCACGCCGTCGCCGGGAATGATCTGGCGGTCGAGTCCGAAATCGGTGGAGCGATGGGTGACGAAGCGATCGAGCTCGACGAAGCTGCCTTCGTCGAGGAGAAGATCGAGCCGCTCGCGGGCGGTGAGCTTGCCCTTCTTGTGCTGCTGCGCCACCCGGGCGGGTCCGCCGCCCTGCTCGGCCTGGGCCTGCCGTTGGTGGAGCTGATCCAGGAGCTGTCGCGGGTCGGGCATGGCGGGAAAACATAGCCGCCGCCGGGGCCAGTGTCAGGGTCGGCGCGGCGCACGGCTCCAAGTGGCGCTCGCTTCTCCGGTTGCGTCGTCGAGTGAGGCGCATCACCGGCAGAGGTGGCGCCCGGCCACACCGAGGACCGGCCGAGCGGCCTATCCTCCGATGGCTCACAGAGGAGGAACGATGCAGATGACGTTCGCGATTGTCGCCGCGCTCATCGGCGGCGTGATGATTGGGGGACCCGTCGCAGCCCAGGGCCGGCCCCAGGACAGCTATGCCCTCGCCGACGCGCCGATTCCGGCGCCCCGGGCGGCGGTGACGGTGGCCAGGGTCGATATTCC
>DASSML010000396.1:0-2393 GCA_035688895.1 Gemmatimonadales bacterium | reverse complement strand
AGGTGCACCGACCCGCCTGCCCGGCGGGTCCCGGGTGACGTCCCAACGTGCATCCGACGGGGTACTACTCGTTCTATAGAGCATAGGACACCCTGAGCGGAGGTGGCCGCGTGGCGGGCTTGTTTCAAATAGCATCACGCCCAAGCCTTCTATCCTGTCGCATGCGTCGGTTCCGGCCCGGCGCGTCCGCGAGTACGTTATCGCTATCTGCCCCCGATCCGGCCACCCCGGAGGAGCTCCACCCATGTCGCACGCCAGAATCGCTATCTCCGCCCTGTGCCTCGCCTTCCTCGTCGCCTGCGGTAGCGACAGCACCGGCAACGGCGCGGGCTCTCTCCATGTGCGGGTCAATCCGCCCTCGAGCCCGTTGGACCCGGACGGCTTCGACGCCAAGATCGACAACGGCAGCTCCCGGCCGATCCCCGTCGACGGCGAGCTCCAGCTCGAAGGGATGCTCCCCGGAGAGCACACGGTGGAGCTCACCGACGTGGACACCCCATGTGAGGTGACCACGGACAATCCGGTGACGGTCACCGTGGTGGCCGGCGACGTCGTGACGGCCTCGTTCACAATCGTCTGCGAGCATACCGGATTCATCCAGGTCAGGACCCAGACGACCGGACCCAATCAGGATCCCAACGGCTATTTCCTCGCGGTAGACGGGGCGGACGCGCCGATCATCGGGGCGAACGACGTCGCCACCCTCGCCGTTCCCGCGGGCGCTCACGACGTCACGATCTCGGACCTCGCCGCCAACTGCACCGTGGACGACGACACGCAAAGCGTCACGGTGACGGGCGGGCAGACGGCGCACGTGACGTTCGCGGTGACCTGTACTGCGCTCTAGCGCGCGCGGAGGGATCGCGGATCGGGGCTGGCGCGGGGGCAGGCGATCCTACGGGCCGCTGAAGTGCCCGCCCTCATGTCCCGAGCCTGACGACTACATTTGATGTAGTGTGGCGTGCACTGACGCGGCCCTGCGGGTCACCCGCCCCCGCGCCAGCCTCGGCCCACGGGTGCGCGCGAGGGGGAATGATGTTGGCCACTATGCTGTTGCTTGCATCGCACGTGCTGGTGGCGGGGCCTGCCGGGAACACCGCCGATGATCCGCCCCTTCAGATCTGGCTCAGTCAGGGCGGTAGCTACGCCTATCCCGAGCGGGCCAAGGTCTATGTGAAAGCGGCGCACGCGGGCTACCTGGTCGTGCTGCGCGCCGATGGCGGCGGAAGAGTCCGGGTGCTCTTTCCGCTGGATCCAGGGGACAACCAGCGCATCGATGGTGGCAAGAAGCGCGACGTGGCCTTCGTCGCCGACGAAGCGGGCCATGGAACCGTGCTTGCCGTGCTCGCCGACTCGCCGTTTCTGGTAGACCGCTTCGCCCGGGACGGGCACTGGGACCTCGCCGCGCTCTCGGCGATGGGGGGGACGGGAGTCGATGCTGAGGCCACGCTGCGCAGGGTGGTCGAGCAGATGAAGCCGACCGGCGACAAGTTCGCCTACGCCGTAGCGACCTACCTGGTCTCCCAGCAGTATGCCCGCGAGCACTACGTCAGTCCCTTCGATGTGCGATGGGGGTACGATCTCTTTGGCGGCGGCGCGGTGCCGGGACTGGGGTACGAGGCCAACCCGCCGTATGGCTCTTGGGGAGGAAGTCCGGGGCCGGGACCAGCGTATGAGGTAAGTCCGGGGTATGGATATTGGGGCCTGGCGTGGTACGGGCCATGGTATCGGTAGCCGACGGTTACCCCGGCGCTCCAGGCCCTCGAACCGTCGGACCCCTTGCCCATTCCATCCGCGCGCATCGATTTGAGCGATGCGCGCTTTCCTTATATCAGATGTGGCCATCCTCCTCGGGCTCACGGTGGCCTCGGGCGCCTGCTCCCGTCCCGCTCCTGCTCGGGAGACCGCGGTGAGCCTCCCTGACAGCCCCCGGTCCGGCTGGCGCCCCCTCTTCGACGGGCATACCGCCGATCAGTGGCGAGCCTACCACGGCGACGCACTCCCCGCCGGATGGCAGGTGGTGGACGGCGCCCTCACCCGCGTCGGCCAGGCGGGCGACATCGTGACTCGCGAGGAGTTCCAGGACTTCGAGCTCGCGCTCGAGTGGAAGGTCGAGGCCGGCGGGAACAGCGGCATCATGTATCGCGTGGCGGAGGCGCCGGAGCTGGAGTCGGTCTGGCAGAGCGGCCCGGAGTACCAGATCCTCGACGATGCCCGCCACCCCGACGGCCGCCGCCCGGAGACCTCGGCCGGTTCGTGCTACGGGCTCTACCCGGCGCCCCGCGGCAT
Organism: Gemmatimonadales bacterium; assembly: GCA_035688895.1. Classification (GTDB taxonomy): domain Bacteria; phylum Gemmatimonadota; class Gemmatimonadetes; order Gemmatimonadales; family GWC2-71-9; genus CAVVWJ01. The sequence continues at coordinate 104 of DASSML010000396.1, read as the reverse complement.
CGTGCGGCCGGCGGGGGAGTGGAACGAGGCGCGAATCGTGGTGCAGGGAAGCCACGTCGAGCACTGGCTCAACGGGACCCGCGTCGTCAGCTACGAACTGGGAA
>DASSML010000395.1:0-5318 GCA_035688895.1 Gemmatimonadales bacterium | reverse complement strand
GTCTATGTCGCCATCCATCGCTTCGGCGTACGCCTGCCGCTCAAGCCGTTCTTCGGCGTGACCAGCGCCTTCCTCTACTACATGGCGTTCGTGTTCGCGGGGAAGGGCATCGCCGAGCTGCAGGAGGGCGCGCTGGTCACCACGACCATGCTCCCCGGCGCGCCGCGGCTGCCCGCACTCGGCATCTATCCCACGGCCGAGTCGCTGGCCGCGCAGGCGCTGCTGGTGCTCCTCGCGCTGGTCGCACTCACCTGGACCTTCGTGCTGGAGCCCCGGCGCGCGCAGACCCTCGGCCAGGCCCAGCCTCGTGCCTCCGAGCCGACGCGGCCACCGGCCGAGTCCGGGGAAACCGTGTCGCCGTCGGTCCGGCAGGAGCTGACTCGCTCACTGGAGCGGATGGAGGCCGATCTGGCCGAGCTCCGCGCCGAGGTCGAGCGCATGCGCCAGCGCATCCATGACACCCAGCACTCCCGACCTGTGTGACCAGTTCGGCGACCTGCTTCAGGTCGCCGAGCCGCGTTTTCGCGATTACGGCGGCACGGTCGCCTTCGCGGGGGCCATCGAGACCCTGAGGGTGCTCGAGGACAACGCCCTCGTGCGCCGGGTCCTGGAGAGCCCGGGTCGGGGACGCGTGCTGGTGGTGGACGGCAACGGGTCGCTGCGCTCCGCCCTCGTGGGGGGGCGCCTGGCCGCGCTGGCGGTGGAGAACGACTGGCGGGGGATCGTGGTGCACGGCGCGGTCCGCGACGCCGCCGAGCTCGCCGCCACGGCGACGGGGGTCAAGGCGCTGGCCCTCTCGCCGCGCAAGAGCGGGAAGGCCGGCACCGGCGCGCAGGGGATCCCGGTGAGCTTCGCCGGGGTGACGTTCACGCCGGGACATTTTCTCTGGGCTGATGCGGACGGGATTGTGGTGGCCGAGCGGGACCTGACCCAATAACACGAACGGCCCGCCAATCATGGCGGGCCGTTCGCGTAATAGAGGTGGTAGATCGCCCCCTGAGTATACGGAGACGAGCGGAAGTGCTCGCTCCACCCTTCTTCGACCTACCACTTTCTCGTGAAGTCCCATCGACTTCTCGACCTTCTTAGAAGCAACTGCGATGCCATACTGTCGCGATGCTGTTTGTTGCTGTGACACAATCACTTAGGGGGCGGCGCGGGGGTCGGGTACAGAGGGACGGGTCTGTCGAACTTGTCGACGATTTTTCGGCGTTTGAGGTAACTCCTTCGATATCAATCGCTTACGGGAACGTCAAAAAATTGCACTACGGAGCCTTCTTGCCGGTCTCCAAATAGACCTCGGGCGCCGGACTGGTGCCCTTGGACCAGGTTGACAGGAGCGCTGCGCCGATCGCGATCAGAATCACGCTGGTGAGCTGCGCGATGGTGAACGGACCCAGGAAGCGGTCGTCCTTGGCGCGAAGGATCTCGACGAAGAAGCGCTCCAGCCCGGCCAGGATCAGGTAAAGCCCGAACAGCCAGCCGATGGGACGATCGGTGGCGCGGAGCCGCCAGAGCACCATGAATACCCCCAGCATGATCGTCGTTTCGTACAGCTGGGTGGGGTGCACCGCCAGCACGGTGCTGGGGTCGGTGCCCGGCGGCACCGGAATGCCGAAGAGGTGCTGCATGTTCCCCGCGGTCGTCGCCGGAAGGCCGCGGGGAAACTTCATCGCCCAGGGGAGGGACGAAGGCCGGCCATAGTCGTCGTTGACCAGAAAGCACCCGATGCGCCCGAGCGCGTAGGCCGCCGCGAGCGCCGGCGCCGCCAGGTGCATGGTCCAGCGGATCGGCACGCGGAGCCGCCACCCGTTCAGGATTACCGCCAGAGCTCCGCCGAGAAACCCGCCGTACCATACCAGCCCGCCGCGGGAAAAGATGTTGCCCGGATCCCGGGTGAGCACCACGTACCAGAGCTTGGCACCGATGATGCCGCCCACCACCGCCGCCGCGACGATGTCCGCGGCGTAGTCTTCGGCCAGCCGGCGCCGGCGAAGCTCGAGGCCGATGAGCCACCCTCCCATCAGGAAGGCGACCATCATCATCAGGCCATAGCCGGTGATCTCGAAGCTGCCGAGGTGGAGGATGAACGGGTACACGGTCATGAAGCGGATCCGGTCGAGTCGGAGGAGAGCACCAGGCCGGGCAGAGGCAGGTCGTCGCGCGGCTCGAGGTCCCAGCCGCTGCGCTCGCCCCGGGCCAGCCGCCAGGCACCCGCCGTGGCGATCATGGCGGCGTTGTCGGTGTTGAGCCGGGGGGAAGCTACGCTCACCCGGGCCCGCCCCGCCAGCCGCTCGGCCAGCCTGCCGGCCAGGGTGCGATTGCAGGCGACCCCGCCCCCGATCATCGCAGTCCCGTAGCCGAGCGCCTCGACCGCATGCGCGGTCTTGGCGGTGAGCACATCGATGGCGGCATCCTGGAAGCCCCGCGCCAGGTCGGCCCGAGCGCCTTCGTCGGGCGCGGCCTTGGCCGCGCGGAGCACCGCCGTCTTGAGCCCACTGAAGGAAAAGGCGTAGCGAGAGGGCCCGCCTCGCTCGAGATCGGCCAGCATCGGGCGGGGAAATCGGAACCGGTCGGGATTCCCCTCCTTGGCCAGCCGCTCCACCACCGGGCCCCCCGGATATCCCAGGCCCAGCAGTTTGGCCACCTTGTCGAACGCCTCGCCGGCGGCGTCGTCGAGCGTCTGTCCCATCAGCCGGTAGGTGCCCCAGGCAGGGACGTCGAGCAGCATGGTGTGGCCGCCGCTCACCAGGAGCGCCACGAACGGCGGCGCCAGCTCCGCGTCCTCCAGCACGGGGGCGAAGATGTGTCCCTCGAGATGGTTCACCCCGATGAGCGGGCGGTCCGCGCTGAACGCCAGGGTCTTCCCGTACATCACCCCGACCAGCAGGGCGCCCACCAGCCCCGGCCCCGCGGTCACCGCGATGCCGTCGAGCTGAGGCAGTCCGATTCCCGCGTCGGCCAGGGCCCGGTCCACCACGGATCCGATGGCCTGCACGTGCGCCCGGCTCGCCAGCTCCGGCACGACCCCGCCGAAGATCCGGTGCACGTCCTGGGAGAGAATGACAAGCCCCGCGAGCTCGGGGCGGCCGCCGTTGGTGCGCAGCACCGCGGCGCTGGTCTCGTCGCACGAGGTCTCGATGCCCAGAATCCACTCAGCCATTGGTCCTCCGAGCCACGATGTCCACGCTGTCCGGCTGGGCTCGTCCACTGACGCCCGGCGGCGTGACAACCCGAAGGACGGCCTTCGCGGGCGGGGTGCGTCCCGACCATTCGGCGAGCACCACGATGCTGTCGGCGTTGAGCGTGGCCAGTCTTGCGGCGGGGCCCCGCAGTCGGACGGTCACGGTGTCGAGCGCGGCCGTCCAGCCGTTCGTGGCGCGGCTGGGCAGCCGAATCGGTACCCCGGTGAGAATTCGCTCGCGCAGCGGCTCGACCTCCACGCGCACGGTCACCTGGAGTGGCTGCACCCGGATCGCGGGCCCGAGCTCGGACGTGTCCAGGGTGACGCTCTGCTCGACAGGGCCGTCCGCAGCCGCCACCTCGAGCGGCAGGGTCGCGATCGAGTCGATCCGGCGGATCCGGTCGGCCGGGCCGAGCAGGCGGACGGTGCCCGGCACCACAGTCACCCGTCCTTCGGCGAATCCTGCTTCCTTCGCCAGGTGCACGACCGGATGCACCGCCACCAGCCGTCGCCCGGTGGCATCCAGGGCGACGACGAGGTCGTGCGGCTGCACGTCCTGCACCCGCGCGGTGATGCCCCGGGGCAGCTCGATCTCGCCGGGGGAAAGCTCCACCGGGACGTCGTCGCCCTCGACGCTGTCGGGCAACACCCGGGTGATCCGGATCGGGCTGGCGCTCAGCTTGAGCAGCTCGCGCCGGGGGCCCACGATGAGCGCCCGCACCGGGCCGGGCGGGTGGAGCAGGGTACGCCCCGCCGGTGCCTGCACCGTGAGATCGACCTTCATGAGCGCGCTCACCGGCTCCTCGCCGGCCGCCAGGAGCCAGAGGAACAGCGAGAGCGCCAGGGAGGTGAGTTTGAGCGGGAGGTCGGCGGTCAGCGCGGCGCGGAGGCTCACGCTACCGCCCCGGTTCCTCGAGCAGACGGTCCACCAGCGCCCGGTTGGCCGGTGAGTCCCAATCGTGGGCGCCGATCACCCGTTTGACCAGGACCCCGCTCCGATCGAGCAGGAAGCTCTCCGGCACGCCCGTGGTCTGGTAGAGCTGAGGGACCCGATTGCTGCGGTCGTGCAGGATGTCGAAGCTGAGGCCGAGGTCGCGGGCGAAGGTCTGGACGTCCTCGGGCGCGCCCTCGTCGATGCTGACCGCCGCGATGGCGAACCCCTTGGGCGCGCGCTCCAGGTAGAGCTTTTCCATCGAGGGCATCTCGACCTTGCACGGCACGCACCAGGTGGCCCAGACGTTCACCAGGGTCACCTTGCCCGCGTAGCGCTGGTGGAGACTCACCGAGTCGCCCGTGGCCAGGTCGACTGCCCGGAAATCGGGCGCCCGCTTCCCGACCTCGATGCTGGACGCATCGGGCCCGTACTCCGTGATCGCGAACGCCCCGACGCCGAGCCCCAGCAACACGATCAACACCACGAGCCATTGCTTGGACATGGCGTCAGGCCAGAACGGCGCAGCGGCGCCGCAGCTCGCGCACCGCCCGAGCCGGGTCGCCGGCGCCGAACACGGCGGTGCCCGCGACGAAGGTGTCCGCGCCCGCTCCCCAGGCCTCCGCGATGGTCTCGACGGTGATCCCGCCGTCCACCTCGAGCGCCGCCCGGGATCCCGCGCGGTCGAGCACGGCGCGGACCCGCCGGATCTTGTCGGTGCTGGCGGGCAGATAGGACTGGCCGCCGTATCCCGGATTGACCGACATCACCAGCACCACGTCGACGTCGTCCACCACTTCCTCCAGGTAGGCCAGCGGCGTGCCGGGATTGAGCGCCAGGCCGGCCATCATTCCCCGCTCCCGGGCAGCCGCGAGGTGCCGCTGCACGTGCACCGTCGCTTCCGGATGGAAGGTGAACACCGCCGCGCCGGCATCGGCGTATTCGGCGAGGTAGCGCTCCGGGTACTCCACCATGAGGTGAACGTCGATGGGCCGGTCGGTCAGCTCCCGGAGCGCGCGGATCATGGGCGCACCGAAGGTGAGATTGGGCACGAAGTGCCCGTCCATCACGTCCACGTGAATCCACTCGGCGCCGCCGGCGACCGCCTGCTCCACCTGCTCCCGCAGCCGGCCGAGGTCGGCGCTCAGCACGCTGGGCGCGATCCGTACGCTCACGATCCCCCTCCTTCGCCGCCGCTGACCA
>DASSML010000394.1:0-4559 GCA_035688895.1 Gemmatimonadales bacterium | reverse complement strand
CACCACCCGCTCGCGGAGGGCGGTGCGGTTCTCCTTGAGTTTCGCCACGACATCGGCCCGAGTGATGCTGGGGTTCTTCTGGTGAATCTCCTCGATCCTCTCGTGCGCGTTCTCCAGGGCCGTCTTCAGCTGGCTCTTCTGGGCCTCGGATAAGTTCAGATCCGCGGCAAACCGTTTCAACTCGGTCTCGACCACTTCGATCATCTCCGCTCTCACGTTTCGGCACTCCTTCCCTGCAGGCTGGGCAGCTCGGCTCGGCCATCAACCGGTGGCTCGTCGTGACTGCGTCACTCCCGAATCCCGTACGGACCGGGTATCACCCACTGATCTTTTGTGATTGGGACAGGTGCCGGAAATTGGACCTAGGTTCAACGCAACGCCCCGCTCGCGCGGGGCATTTCCCTCGGAGAGCTAGCGACCTCTCGGAGTGACTACTCAGCTAGACCTTCACCTCAACGTGTACAGATAGGCGGCGATGCTCCGAGCCTGGCCCTCCGACACCCCCAGGTTGGGCATCGCAGTGCCGGGCTCGATCGCCTGAGGCACCTCCAGCCACCGGATCAGGTAATCCGTCTCGTTGGGGACCTCGCCCGCGATGAAGGCGCGCCGAGCGAAGTGATCGAGGGGCGGACCCACCATGCCGTTCGCGCCCTTGATGCCGGGTACGACGTGGCATGATCCGCAGCCGAACTTCGTGATCAGGTGCTCGCCCGCCTCGGGGTCGCCTCCGGCCACGACGCGGATCGGTTTTTCGTGCCGGCAGGCGCCCGCCATGAGCGCCCCGGCGAGCGCGAGCCAGGCTCCCCCTCGCATCCGAGCTCCGAAAGGCCCGTTCACGGCCGTCACCGCGACGGCCTTGCCGAGGCGGTACCCCCAGCCGAGCCGGGCGGGATCTGGGGCACGTGGGTGACATGACCGCCCGGCCACGGCTCGCCGCGGGTCTGACTGATCGCCCAGATGTAGGCGGCAATGGCCCGAGTCTCGGCCGGGCTCAGGTCGGACTTGCCGCCCTTCGGCGGCATCCGGATGGCCGAGCGCGTGATCGCCTCGGGAATGCCGCCGGCGATCAGCGCGTCGATCGGCCCCCACTCGAGCGGTACGAAGTTCAGTCCCAGCGTGAGCGCCGAGCCCGCGTCCGGCAATCCGCCGGCGTCCGCGCCGTGGCAGGCGAAGCACTGGCCCTTGGTGTGGAACAGGCTGTCCCCCGTGACGATCAGGTCTACCGTCATGCCCGAGGGCAGCGGCGGCAGCTTTGCCGGCTGGCCCTCCTCGTTGGACGCGAGACCACGCGTGGCCGTATCCGCGGGTGACGGGGGAGGAGGGGCAATGACCTTGACCTGGGCCTGGGCCGCCACACCCACAGGCACCAGGGCGAGGACGGCCACCACCACCAGCGACGCCGCGGCCCTCACGGCCCGTTCCCGGTGTCGAGCGCGAAGGCGAGCACCTCATCGCCGCGCGGCGCGTTGATCTGGTAGTTGCCGCCGGCGGCGACCGCGACGTACTGCCGTCCCTGCACCGCGTAGCTCACCGGCGGGGCGTTGACGCCGGCGTCGGCGTCGTAGCGCCAGAGCTGCTTTCCGGTCCGGGCGTCGAAGGCGAGGAACTGCTTGTCCTTGGTGCCGGTGAAGACCAGGCCGCCGCCGGTCGCGAGGGCCCCGCCGATCATCGGGTCCTTCACCTTGTTCTGCCACGCGATCTTGCCCGTGGCCATGTCCACCGCGCTGAACAGCCCGTACTGCGGCTCCCCGTTGCCGTAGAACGCGCCGCCCAGCCAGAAGGCCGGTGGCTGGAGCGGCTCGGGCTTCACCTTGTAGAGCATCGGCTGGTGCAGGCCAAGCACGTACAGGTACCCAGTCTCCGGACTGTAAGCCGGCGCCGACCATTCGGAACCGCCGTTGGCCCCGGGGAGCATCCGGATCCCGTCGGCGGTCGGCCGGGCGAAGATGTTGTCCTGAGGGACGAACGCATCGGACCGGCGGATCGGCTTACCGGTCGTGCGGTCGAGGATGTAGACCCAGCCGGTCTTGCCGGCCTGCGCCACCGCATGGACCGGCGCGCCGCCGTTGGCCGACGGCAGATCGAACAGCACCACCGGACTCACCGCGTCCAGGTCCCAGGTGTCGTGCGGCAGCTCCTGGAAATACCACTTGAGCTTGCCGGTCCCGAGATCGACCCCCACCACCGAGGCGGTGTAGAGATTGTCGCCGGGGCGGACCGAACCGTCGAGATCGGGCGAGGCGTTGCCCACGCCGAAGTAGATCATCCCCAGCTCCCGGTCCACCGCCGGCGCCTGCCACACCGAGCCTCCACCGGTCCGCCAGGTGTCGGGGTACGCCCCGCTGTCGGCATGCTCCCGCGCGAGGTCGCGGTTGAGCGGGGTGCCGAAGGGGTCAGTCGCCGCCCACTTGCCCCACCAACCGCCCTCCTCGGGGCTCGGGATGGTGTAGAACCGCCAGATCTGCGCGCCGGTGGCCGCGTCGTAGGCCGTCACGAAGCCGCGGATGCCGTACTCAGCGCCGCTGATGCCGACGATGATCTTGCCGTCGGCGGCCACCGGCGCGCCGTCCACCGCGTAGCCCCGCTCGTTGTCGCCCACGCGCACCACCCAGAGGCGGCGGCCGGTCCGGGCGTCGAGCGCCACCAGCCGGCCGTCGAGGGTACCCTCGTAGACCCGGCCGCCGTAGACCGCGACGCCGCGGTTCACCGGGCCGCAGCAGTGGACCGTAGTCGAGAGGGACTCGGCGTGCTCCCACAGCTTCTTGCCGGTGGCCGCGTCCAGCGCGACGACGTGATTCAGCGGGGTGGACACGTACATGACGCCATCCACCACCACCGGGCTGGCCTCGAAGGCGTGCGGGATGCCGGTGTGGTACTTCCAGGCGAGACGCAGGCGGGCGACGTTGCCGGAGCCGATCTGGCTCAGGGGGGAGTAGCGCTGGTTGCTCTGGTCCCGGCCGTACGACGGCCAGCTCGCGCTGTCGGCCATCGCCTTCCGGAGGTCCTGCTCTGCGCTTGCGGAGGATGCCGAACGCTCATGCCGCGCGGGGCTCTCGCCGGCGCCGGCCGTACAGCCGGACAGTGCGGTGAGGAGAGCGAGGAGCGGACCAGCGAGCCCGAGGCGCATTTGCTTCTACAATGTTTCGCCCCGGGCCCACTGCCGTGATGCCAGTCACAGGTGCCGGCTAGCCTGCCTTCGCGCCGGCCCGTGCGACCCGCAGCTCCGGCCGGTCGCCGTCCGCCTGCCGCATGAGCCGCAGGTAGTCCTGGTATCCCTTCGCCGCCGCGGCCTTGTCGCCCGCCAGCTCTGCCGCGCGTGCGGCGCCGAACACCGCGCGGGCCCGTCCCGGCTCCCGCTTCAGCGTCGCCAGGTACGCCGCCCGCGCATCCTGGTAGCGGCCCAGCTGGAGGTTTAGGTCGCCCTGCAGCTCGCGCGCCGGAATCAGCTCGCCCGGCGTGATGGGATGCTTCTCGGTGACGGCCTCCGAGTCGGCTGCCGACTTCGCCGCCGCCAGCGCGCCGGCGGTATCGCCGGAGGCGAGCATCAGCCAGGCGCCGAGCGCCCGGCGCTTGATCCCCGCGACCCGGCTCCAGTACGCGTCGCTCGGCGTGTTGAGGAGCGTCTCGAGCTTGCCCAGCGCGGCCACTTCGTCTTGGAGCTGCCCTGGCCGCGACGCCCGGGCGGCGCCGATGCCGCGGGCGAAGTGGATCAGCATCTGGGCGACGGGAATGTCGGGCATGCGCATCGGCAGCTCCGAGGCGGCCTGCCAGTCGCCTCGCTCGAGCGGCACCCGGGCCTCCATCGCCGTCCGGTTGTAGCCCCGCACCAGCGGCGACGGCCCGCGCACCTCGCTCACCGCGAGGCCCTGAGCCACCACTGCGCGCGCGGCCGAGTCTCGACCCTCCTGCAGATAGCCGTACACCATGTAATCCATCGCGTGGTAGTTCTCGTACATGGCGCCGGTGAGCCCCTGCGCCTTGGCGAAGCGCGCGCCCGCGTCGTAGGAGCGATGGTTGGACGCGATCGTCTCGTCCCAGAGTCCCAGGCGCACGAAGATGTGCGACGGCATGTGCTGCGCGTGGGGCGCGTCCGGGGCGATGGCGGCGTAGCGCCGGGCGGCGTTCAGGCCGAGGTGGGCCAGCGCCGGTGAGTCGTCGGCGTGGATGATGTAGTGCGCCAGGCCCGGATGGTCCGGGTAGCGGGCGAACAGCGGGTCGAGGATGGCCGCGGCCTGCTTCTGCTTCGCGTAGGTGGTGTCGGTCTTGGGCGCCGTCGCGATGAGAGAGAGCGCGTAGTAGAGTGCCACCTCGGGCTCCCGGGGCTCGTCGCGATACAGCCGCGCCAGAGTATCGGAGTAGGCCTGCAGCCGGACCGGCGCGGGCACCGTGGCGTAGTCCCGGTAGAGGGCGGCGGCCGCCGCGATGAAGCCGCGCTCCCGGGGCGTCGGCGCCCCCAGTGCCACAGCCCGCCCCGCCTCCTCGGCGCCGGTGACCTGCAGGTCCTTCGAGGGCCCGCCGGCGAAGGGGTTGCCCCAGGCGTTGAGCGCCAGCCCCCAGTG
>DASSML010000393.1:0-6735 GCA_035688895.1 Gemmatimonadales bacterium | reverse complement strand
CATGCGGGAGATGCTCGCCCCCACCTCGGCGCTCATCGGCGCCGGGCTGGGCGACGCGGTCGGCCTCATCACCGACGGCCGGTTCTCAGGTGGTACCTACGGCCTCGTGGTGGGCCACGTCGCCCCGGAGGCCGCGGTGGGCGGGCCGATCGCCCTGGTGGAGGAAGGGGACCTCGTCACCATCGACGCCGAGACGCGGCTGCTCTCGGTGGACGTCTGCCACGCCGAGATGGAGCGACGCCGCGGCCAATGGCAGGCGCCGAAGCCGCGCTACACCTCCGGCGTCCTGCACAAGTACGCCCGCCAGGTCTCCAGCGCGAGCCTGGGCGCGGTGACCGACCTCTAGACCCTCGCCGGCACCGCCATGCGCCCGATCTCGATCCGGCGGGCGATCTCCTCACCCATCGCCCGGCTGCCGACCGCGGGCTCACCCGGGCGGGCCAGGTCGGCGGTGCGAAGGCCCGCCTTGAGGACGCCCGCCACCGCCTGCTCCACGACCGTCGCCGCCTCCGCCTGCTTGAGACCGTAGCGCAGCAGCATCGCCGCGCTGGCGATGGCGCCGATCGGATTGGCGATCCCGCGCCCGGCGATATCCGGGGCCGAGCCGTGAACCGGCTCGAACAGCCCCGGGCCATCGCCGATCGAGGCCGACGGGAGCAGTCCCAGCGACCCGGCCAGCACCGCGGCCTCGTCGCTCAGGATGTCGCCGAAGAGGTTCTCGGTCAGCAGGACGTCGATGCGGGCCGGATCCGCCACCAGGCGCATGGCCGCGAAGTCCACGTAGAGGTGCTCCAGCCGCACGTCGGGGAACTCCCGGCCGATCCGCGTCACCGTCTCCCGCCAGAGCAGGGAGACCTCCAGCACGTTCGCCTTGTCCACCGAGGTCACGCCACCCCGGCGCTCCCGCGCGGCCTGGAAGGCGACACGCGCCACCCGCTCGATCTCCGGGACGGTGTAGCGCAGCGTGTTCACCGCCGAGCCGGCCTCGCGTCCGCGCGGCTCGCCGTAGTACAGGCCACCGGTCAGCTCGCGCACGATCAGGAGGTCTACGCCCTCGAGTCGTTCCGGGCGGAGGGGCGAGGCGTGGCGGAGCGCCGGGTGCACGGCGACGGGACGCAGATTGGCGTAGGCGCCGAGCAGCTTGCGCAGCGCCAGCAGGCCCGCCTCCGGGCGGCGCTCGCCATCGGCCGTGGCCAGCGCCGGATCGCCGACGGCGCCAAGCAGCACCGCATCGGCCTGCGTCACCGCGCTGCGGGTGCGCGGCGGCAACGCGCTGCCGGCCTGGGCCACGCCCGCGGCGCCAATGGCGTGCTCCTCCGTCTCGAGTCCGAAACCGAACAGATCTGCCACCGCCCGCAGCACCCGCAGGGCTTCGCCGGTCACCTCGGGCCCGATCCCGTCGCCGGGCAGGACCGCCACCGTGTAGCGCGTCATACCGCCACTCCCAGCTCGACGGCGCGGCGCCGCTCGAACGCCGCGATGCCGGCTTCCTGCCGCAGGGTGCGCCCGATCTCGTCCAGCCCATCGAGGAGCATCGCCCGGCGGTACGGCGCGATCGCGAAATCCGCGCGGAAGCCGGCCGCGTCGCGCACCTCGGTACGCTCGAGATCCACCGTGAGCTCGTAGCCGCCGGAAGCCGTGGCCCGGCGGAAGAGCTCGGCGACGACGTCATCGTCGAGTGTCACCGGAAGCAGTCCGTTCTGGCAGCAGTTGCCGTAGAAGATGTCGGCGAACGAGGGCGCGACGATGGCGCGGAATCCGTATTCCGCCAACGCCCACGGCGCGTGCTCGCGGGACGAGCCGCAGCCGAAGTTGGCGCCGGTGAGGAGCACGCTCGCACCCGCGGCCTCGGGACGGTTCAGCTCGAACGCCGGATCCGGCGTGCCGTCGCCGCGATAGCGCCAATCGTGGAAGAGCGACATACCGAATCCGGTGCGCTCGATCCGCTTGAGAAACTGCTTGGGAATGATCTGGTCGGTGTCGACGTTGGCCCTCGGCAGGGCAGCGACGCGACCGGTGTGCACTCGGAACGGCTCCATGAACTTACCTCAGAAATAGCTTTAGTCTGATCTTATAATCTGTTGTTTCTCAGATAGTTAGATAACATGATATAAAGTACTTCTGCGTCCACTCGCGCGCAGGGACATCATCGCAGCAGACTCCGCACGTCCACCAGACGTCCTTCGATGGCCGCGGCCGCGGCCATCGCGGGACTCATCAGATGGGTTCGCCCGCCGCGGCCCTGCCGTCCCTCGAAGTTCCGATTCGAGGTCGACGCGCACCGCTCGCCCGGCGCCAGGATGTCCTCGTTCATGCCGAGACACATCGAGCAACCCGGATTGCGCCACTCGAACCCGGCCGCCGTGAAGATGCGGTCGAGCCCTTCGGCCTCGGCCGCGGCCTTCACTCGCTGCGAGCCCGGCACGACCATGGCCCGCACCCCGCCGGCCACGCGTCGCCCTTCGGCGACGCGCGCGGCTTCTCGCAGATCCTCGAGCCGGCCGTTGGTGCAGGAGCCGAGAAAGACCCGATCTACGCGCAGGCCCTCGAGCGGCGTGCCCGGTTGCAGGTCCATGTACTCGAGCGCGCGCGCGTAGGACGTGCGCTCGGCTTCGTTCGCTGCATCGGCGGGATCGGGGACCCGCTCGGTGATCTCGGCGGTCATGCCCGGGCTGGTACCCCAGGTGACTTGCGGCGCCAGGGCCGCCGCGTCGACCAGCACGGTCGCGTCGTAGGTGGCGCCCGAGTCGCTCGCGAGCGCCTCCCACCGGGACACCGCGCGCGACCATGCGCTGCCGCGGGGCGCGCGCGGGCGTCCCTCGAGATAGGCGAACGTCGTCGCATCGGGCGCGATCATCCCCGCCCGCGCTCCCGCCTCGATCGACATGTTGCACACCGTCATTCGGCCTTCCATCGAGAGCGCCCGGATCGCGTCGCCGGTGTACTCGACCACGAAGCCCGTCGCGCCGGCGGTCCCGATCCGGCGGATGAGCGCCAGGATCAGGTCCTTGGGCCCGACGCCCTCGGCCGGCCGGCCGGCGAAGCGAACCTCGAGCGTGCGAGGGCGGCTCTGCACGATGCACTGGGTGGCGAGGACGTGCTCGACCTCGCTCGTCCCCATGCCGAACGCGAGGGCGCCGAAGGCACCGTGGGTCGCGGTGTGCGAGTCGCCGCAGACGACCACCAGGCCGGGCTGGGTGAGGCCGAGCTCCGGCCCGATCACGTGCACGATCCCCTGGGACGGAGAGGCCAGATCGTGGAGCTCGATCCCCGCCTCCCGGGCGTTCCGGATCAGCGCCGAGATCTGCCGGGCCGAAATCTCGTCGGCGATGGGCAGCCGGCGGTCGCCCGTGGGCACGTTGTGGTCCACCGTGGCCACGGTGAGGTCGGGCCGGCGGACCCGCCGGCCGGCCAGCCGGAGGCCGTCGAAGGCCTGCGGGGAGGTGACCTCGTGCACCAGGTGCAGATCGACGTACAGCAGCACCGGCGCATCCGGCCCCGCGGCGTCGGGATCGGCGGGGCCGACGACGTGCGCGTCCCAGACCTTCTCGAAGAGCGTGCGCGGCGCCATCGTCAGCCGGGGAGCGGCGCGGGGTGCCGGCGGGCGGGCCGTTCCTTCGGCGCCGGCGCGGGCTCCCGCCCCTGCCCTTCCTGCGACCACGGCATCATCGCGCGCAGCACCTTGCCCACCCGCTCGATCTCGTGGTCGCGATCGGCTTGCCGCAGCCGCTCGAACTCGGCGCGGCCCGCGCGGTTCTCGGCCAGCCACTCGCGGGCGAAGCTGCCGTTCCGGATCTCCTCGAGGATCCGGCGCATCTCGGCCCGGGTCTCCTCGGTGATGAGGCGAGGTCCGCGGGTGTAATCGCCGTACTCGGCGGTGTCGCTGATGCTGTAGCGCATGAACTGCATCCCGCCGCGATACATCAGGTCCACGATCAGCTTGAGCTCGTGGAGGCACTCGAAGTAGGCCATCTCGGGCCGGTACCCTGCCGCGGTGAGAGTCTCGAAACCCGCCTTGACCAGGGCCGTCACCCCGCCGCAGAGCACGGCCTGCTCCCCGAAGAGGTCGGTCTCGGTCTCCTCGCGGAAGGTGGTCTCGATCACGCCGGCGCGGGTGCACCCGATGCCCGAGGCGTAGGCCAGGGCGTCCGCGAGCGCGTGACCCGAGGCATCCTGGTGGATGGCCACCAGCGCGGGTACGCCGCGGCCGGCTTCGTATTCGCTCCGGACCAGATGCCCGGGCGACTTGGGCGCCACCATCGTCACGTCCACGCCGGCCGGCGGGACGATCTCGCCGAAGTGGATGTTGAACCCATGGGCGAACATCAGCGTCTTGCCCGGGCCCAGGGCGGGCGCCACGCCCGCTTCGTAGATGGCGCGCATGTCCTGATCGGGCACCAGGAGCATGATGACGTCGGCGTCGGCGGCCGCGGCGGCCACGGTCCGGACGTCCAGACCGGCGGCGCGGGCGGCGTCTGCCGACCGGCCACCCGGCCGCACCCCGACGATGACCCGGGCTCCGCTGTCGCGAAGGTTGAGCGCGTGGGCATGGCCCTGGCTGCCGTACCCGATGATGGCGAAGGTCCGGGTGGCGAGGCGCCGGCGGTCGGCGTCGGCGTCGTAGTACACCCGCACGGAGTCGTTGCTCATGGCGTGGTCTGCTCGGAGTTAGGAGTTGGGGGAGGCGGAGCCGGCGCCGCTCTCCAGGGCCACGGCGCCGCTGCGCGCGACCTCGAGGATCTCGAAGCGCTCCAGCGCCCTGAGACACGACAGGACGAAGGCCTCGGAGCCGGAGACTTCGACGATGACCGCGTCGGCCGCGTCGTCCACCACCGAGGCGTGGTAGAGCTGAAGCACGTCGAGCAGCTCGCCGTAGCGGGGGCCCGGGGCGCGGACCTTCACCAGCGCTACCTCGCGCGCCACCGCGCCGTCCGGCGGCAAGGCGGACGCCTCGTGCACGCCGATCATCTTCTGCAGGTGCTGCACGGCCCGCTCGGCCGTGGAGGGGTCCGACTGAATCATGATGGTCAGCCTCGCGAGTCCGGGGGTCGCGGTGGGGCCCACCGCGAAGCTCCGCACCGGATAGTTGCGCCGTCGAAGCAGCCCGACGGCTCGGGTCAACGTGATCATGCGGTCCTCGATCAGGACCGACACCGCCTGTGTGCCCGCGCTCATGCCGGAACCAGGCGACTGGGTTCCGCTTCGATGGGCTCCGAGAGCGACGCGCCCGGCGGGATCATCGGGAAGACGTTTGCCTCCTGCTCGATCTGGAACTCCACCAGCGCCGGACCGGGCTGCTCCAGCGCCTCGCGCACCGCCTGTTCCACCTCGGCGCCGGTCTCGACCCGCCGCCCAGGGATGCCGTAGGCCTCGGCCAGGCGGACGTAGTCGGGGCTCCAGATCGGCGTCGCCGAGTAGCGCCGGCCGTGGAAGAACTGCTGCCACTGCCGCACCATGCCCAGGTAGCCGTTGTTGAAGACCGCCATCTTCACCGGAATCCCTTCCTGCACCATGGTGGCGATCTCCTGCATGTTCATCTGGAACCCGCCGTCGCCGCTGATGGCCCAGACCGGCTCCTCGGGGCGCGCCAGCGCCACGCCCATTGCGGCCGGCACCGCGAAGCCCATGGTGCCGAGGCCGCCCGAGGTGATGTGGCTATTGGGCCGCTGGTAGCGGTAGAGCTTGGCGACCCACATCTGGTGCTGGCCCACGTCGGAGACGATGGTGCAGCGGCCACCGGTCTCGTCCTCGATGGCGCGGAGGATCGCGTCGGGCGAGAGGTCGCCACGGTAGCTCTCGGGCCGGGGCCGGACGTAACTCGCGATCTCCGCCCGCCAGGCCGAGCACTCCCGCCGCTCCACCCGCTGCAGCAAAGCACCCAGCAGGGCGCGCGCGTCGCCCACCAGCCCGACGGTGACGGGCACGTTCTTCCCGATCTCGGACGGGTCGAGCTCGAGGTGGATCACCCGCGCGCCGCGCGCGAAGGCCGCGAGGTTGCCGGTGACCCGATCGTCGAACCGGAGCCCCACGCCGACGATCAGGTCGGCCTGCTGGATGGCACGGTTGACGTGCACCTCCCCGTGCATGCCCGGCATGCCCAGGTGGAGCGGGTGCGACTCCGGGAACGCGCTGATCCCGAGCAGGGTGGTGATCACCGGCATGCCGGTCCGCTCCGCCAGCTGGCGCAGCTCCTCGTAGGCCCCGGCCAGGATGACGCCGTGCCCGGCCATGATCAGGGGTCGCTCGGCGGAGGCGATGAGGCGGGCGGCGGTGTCGAGATCGGGACGGTCGGACGGGCGGACAGTCGGACGGTCGGAGAGCCTCGCGCCCGTCCGCCCGTCCGTCTGTCCGACCCAGGCTGCCTTCGCCGTCTGCACGTCCTTCGGCACGTCCACCAGCACCGGCCCGGGCCGCCCCTCGGTCGCCACCGCGATCGCCTCGCGCACCGCGTCGGCCAGGTCGTCCACCTCCTCGACCAGGATGCTGTGTTTGGTGATCGGCTGGGTGATCCCGATGATGTCGGTCTCCTGGAACGCATCCCGGCCGAGCATCGCGCGGGACACCTGGCCGGTGATGGCGACCACGGGCGTGTTGTCCATGTGCGCCGTGGCGAGGCCGGTCACCAGGTTGGTGGCCCCCGGGCCCGACGTGGCCACGCAGACGCCCGGCCGCCCGCTCGCGCGGGCGTACCCGTCGGCCGCGTGAGCCGCCGCCTGCTCGTGGCGCACCAGCACG
>DASSML010000392.1:0-3620 GCA_035688895.1 Gemmatimonadales bacterium | reverse complement strand
GCGATGGCGGGGCCGGCCGGCACGGTCTGCGCCGCGGCCTCCGGCGCCGCGACCCTCAGGATCCGCCGGACCACCGGCGGCCAGAACAGCAACGCCGTCCCCGCCGCGCTCGCGCCGACCAGGAGCACCAGGACGGTGACGATCTCGGGGTGGGCCTGCCGCAGCGCGCCCACACCGCAGACCCCCGCCACCGCCGCGCCGGTCCCCACCGCGAGCGCCTGGAGGATGACCGCCGACCCCATGGCCGCGCCAGGGGCCACGCCGGCGCGCTGCGCCATGACCGCCATGCCCGCCACCGCCCACACCTTGCCCGGCAGATACTTCCCCAGACTGGAGACGGTCCAGATCCTGGCGGCCGCCCAAGGCTCGAGCCGCTGGCCCCACGCGCCCAGCATGGCGCGCCACGCGCCGATGAGAAGCGCGTACATGGCCCAGACCAGCAGCGCGCTCAGGAGGAGCCACCCCGCCTCGGGCCGCCACTCGAGCGGCTGGGCCCGGAGCTGGTCCCAGTTCCGCGCCAGCGACCGGCAGGCGAACACGACTATCGCGAGCCCGACGATCCACTGCCCCGCCCGGAACCAGCGATTACCCACCGAGCGCCTCGCGATACCACCCCTCGCACAGCTCGGCCACGTGGTTGGGGGCCAGCCGGGCCCGCCAGGATTCGCCCACCAGGCGGCCGACGGCCATTCGGTCGGGATCGTTGAGCAGCTCGAGCACCGCGTTACCGATGGCCTCGCCCGACGGGAGGACCAGCCGGCCGGCCCCGGTCTCGGGCACTACGTCGAGCACCCCGCCGCCGTCCCAGCACGCGATGACCGGGATCCCGGCCATGAGCGCCTCCGCCGCCGCCAGCCCGAAGCCCTCCCCCTGGGCGGGAAAGATCATGATGTCGGCGCCGGCCAGATGGAACGGCACATCGACCGGCGCCACCGTGCCGGCGAAATGCACGAAGGGCACGATGCCGAGGCGGGCGACCAGCCGCTCCAGGCTGGCGCGCTCGGGGCCGTCGCCGATGATGGTGAGGGGCAGCTCGTGCCCCGCTGCGGCCAGCGCGGCCACGGCCTCGATGGCGAGATGAACCCGCTTCTGGGGGGTGAGCCGGGCCACCACCACCGCGCCGCCGCCGCCGGTGGTCCAACTGAACCGCTCGGTGTCGGCCGGCATGGGGTGAACGTGCGCCGGTTCGACGAAGCGGCCGGTGCCGGCCTGCACCCAGCCGGCCAGCTCGCGGGACACCGCGGTGACCACCGTGGCGCGTCGGAAGACCGGTCGCGCCAGGGCCCGGGCCAGGCGGCTGCGCCGCAGGAGCGCCGCGTCGGTCCCATGCACGGTGAGCACGCTCGGCCGATCGTCCGGAAGCGCGAGACCGGCCGGCACCCACCAGTGGGCGTGCATCAGGTCGGCGGAGGCGGCCTCCTCCCGTGCGGCCCGGCGGAGGGCGCGCCACAGTCCGGCGAGCGCGCGGAGCCCGCGGGGCCCTCGGAGCGCCGATTGCATGGTGCCCCGGTATGCCAGGGTCTCCGCCCGGGCCGACGCGTAGCGCACCCGGCGCACCGGGACACCGTCGATCTGGTCGTCGCCGCCCTTGCCGGCGTCGCTCGGCGCCACCACCTGCACCTCGATGCCCCGGCGCATCAGTGCCGCCGCCAGGGTGGCGAGAAAAGCGCCCGACAGGTCGCCGGTGTAGCGGGGAAAATTGTGGGTGAGAAAGACCACCCGCACCGATCAGTCCCGCACGTCGGGCTTGTCGAGGCGGTTCAGGCCCCGGCTCACCTCCCGGAGCTCCTCCTGCATCCCCGCGATCAGCTCGCCCATCAGCCCGAAGCCGAACAGCACGATGCCGCTGATGACCATCACCTCGACCAGGTTGAGCAGCGGCCGGAAGCCGAGGTCGTATCCGAAGCGGAGGACGAGCGCGATGACGCCGGCGAGGAATCCGATGACGAACAGCACTGCGCCGGCGATGCCGAAGAAGAGCATCGGCTTGCGGCCGAAGCGAAGCTGGAACCAGACCGACACGAGATCGAGGACACCCACCGGAATCCGCTTCCAGCCGAATTTGGACACCCCGGCCTGGCGGGGATACAGCGGCACCGGCAGGGAGTCGAGCCGGAAGCCGTCGGCGGCCGCGATGACCACCATGTACCGGTGCCAGTCGGGCCGCATGGGGACGTTGAGCATCACCTCGCGCCGGTATGCCTTGACCGAGTTGAGGTCGCTCACCCGGACGCCGAAGAGCCAGCGGCAGAGCGCGTTGTAGACCGAGCTCACGAAGGCCTTCTCGTACTTGCCCTGCTTGGTGCCGGTGACGATATCGGCTCGGCCGGCCAGGATGGGCGCCACCAGGCCGGGGATGTCGGCCGGGCGGTACTGCAGATCGGCCGGGTAGAAGACGAAGATGTCGCCCCGGGCCTGGTCACCGGCGGAGCGGAGGGCGTCGGCGATGCCGCGCTGGCGGCGATGGGTGACCACGCGGAGGAAGGGGTACTGGCGGGTGAGCTCGCGCAGGACGCGGGCGGAGTCGTCGCGGGAGCCGTCGTCCACCACGATCACTTCGAAGCTGAATCCGGCCGGCCGGAGTGCTTCGTCGCACTGACGGACGAACTCGGGCAGGTTGGGCGCTTCGTCCTTCGCCGGGACGAGGACGCTGACGTCCAGCGCCTCGGCGGGGAGGGTCATACCCGCTTCCGCATCCGGGCCGGCAAGATGCCCAGCTGGTCGCGGTACTTGGCGACGGTGCGGCGGGCGATCTGGATTCCCTGCTCCTGGAACAAGTGTACGATCTGCTGGTCGGTGAGCGGCTTCGCGCTGTCCTCCTCGCTCACCATCTTCTGCAGTTTGGCCCGGATCGACCGCGCGCTCGCTTCTTCCCCGCTCGCGGTCGCGAGGGCGCTGCTGAAGAAGAACTTGAGCGGGAGGACGCCGCGGGGCGTCTGCACGTACTTCTCGTTGGTCACCCGGCTCACCGTGGACTCGTGCATGTTGATCACTTCAGCCACTTCGCGCAGGGTGAGCGGCTTGAGATACTCGATGCCCTTCTCGAAGAAGTCCCGCTGCCGGTCCACGATGAAGTTCATGACCTTGAGCATGGTCTGCCGGCGCTGCTCGATCGCCTGAATCATCCAGTTGGCGCTGTTCATCTTGGAGGCGATGAACTCGCGGTTCTCCGGGGTCATCTTCTTCTTGTCGCGGGCGATCTCCTGGTACGAGCGGCTGAGGCGGAGCCGCGGCATCCCGGTGTCGTTGAGGAAGACCTGGTAGCGGTTGCCGATCTTCTCCACGATCAGGTCGGGAATGATGTAGCCGTCGTGCTGGTTGGCGTACTTGAGGCCGGGCTTGGGATCGAGCCGGGCCAGCCCGTCGGCCGCGGCCTGCACGGCCGCGGGCTCGACCCCGAAGCGCTTGGCCAGGTCGTTCCACCGATGGGCGATCAGATCGGGGAACGCCTCGTCCACCAGGCGGAAGGTGAGCGACTCGGTGTCCTTCTGCTCCCGGAGCTGGATCAGGAGGCACTCCCGCAGGTCGCGGGCGCCGACGCCCGGCGGGTCCAGCCTCTGGATCACGGCGAGCATCTCCTCCACTTCGGCGGTGGTGTAGAGCGGCGCATCGGCCGGGAG
>DASSML010000391.1:0-2004 GCA_035688895.1 Gemmatimonadales bacterium | reverse complement strand
AGACGTAGAAGAAATCGGTTCGGGCCACCCAGCGACGGCGCCGGGCTTCGAGCAGACCCGCGAAGCCGAACTCGAAGTCTTCGCCTCCCTCGTTGAACGCTACGTCCACCTCGCCGGTGCTCGAGCCTACCCCGATGGTGCCTCGGATCCCCGAGATCCAGGCGTACGGGGTGAGCGCGAAGCGCCACGACTCTCCCTGCTCGGCGGCCTGCGCCGCGGCCTCGCGGGCGGCGCAGGCCAGCAGGCCCGCGGCAAGTACGAGCCGGCGGGTGCGCTGCTTCACCGCAGCATCATCGCTGCCGCGATCCCGAGGTCCCCGCCGCGGCGAGCTGCTCCACGAACGCCTTCGCCGCGGCCTCGGACGACGCCGGGTTCTGCCCGGTCACCAGGTTGCCGTCGCTGACCGCATGCGGCTGCCAGTCGGCGGCCTTGGAGAACTTCCCGCCGTTCTCCTTCAGCATGTCTTCTACCAGGAACGGCACGATGTCGGTGAGCTTGACCGCCGCCTCTTCCGTGTTGGTGAAGCCGGTGACGGACTTCCCCCGCACCAGGGAAGCGCCGTCGGGCGCCTTGGCCCGGCGGAACGCCGCCGGCCCGTGGCAGACCGCCGCCACCGGCTTGCCCGCGGCATACAGCGCCTCGATCAGCGCGATCGAATCCTTGTCCTCGGCCAGGTCCCACAGCGGGCCGTGCCCGCCGGGATAGAACACCCCGTCGTAGTCCTCGGGCGAGACCGCCGAGAGCTTCACGGTCCGGGCCAGCGCCGCCTGCGCCGTCGGGTCGGCCTTGAACCGGCGCATGGCCTCGGTCTGGGAGCCGGGATCGTCGCTCTTGGGATCGAGCGGCGGCTGACCCCCCTTGGGCGAGGCCAGGGTGACCTCCAGCCCGGCATCCTTCAGGATGTAGTAGGGCGCGGCGAACTCCTCCAGCCAGAACCCGGTCTTGTTGCCGGTATCGCCGAGCCGATCGTGCGAGGTGAGAACCATCAGGACCTTGCTCATGTCGAAATCCTCCGTAATGGGGCGGCCTCGCCGACGACCGACGAGATCGCCGCCCGTTGCGTATGGTATGCTAAACACCCATGCCGCGGGAGAAGATCCTGATGCTGGGGGGCAGCGCGCGACCAGCCCCCGGCCTGCGTCTGGAGGGCACGCAGGCCGGGGGCTGGAGCCAGAGCGCGATCGAGCTACGTCGGGAAGGCGCTCTTCAGAATGTTGGCCACGTCGGGACCGGCCACCTTCCCGACGTACTCGGTCACGACCGGCACGAACTGGTTGGCCGCTTCAGGGGGGATCCCTACCTTGGAGAGGGCGGATGTCAGCCCCGATATACTGGCCGCCGAACCCGCGGCCGTCGTCGCGTTTTCCACCTGGGATGCCGACGGCGCGTAGGCAGCCGCCGAGTCCCCGACCGCGGCGACCGAGGAGTCGGCTGCGGGGGCCGCCGCGGCCACCTCCTTGGTGCTCGGCAGCACGCCGGCGCCCTCTGCCGCCGAGAGATAGTGCTCCGCCCCGGGGAGGG
Source organism: Gemmatimonadales bacterium (assembly GCA_035688895.1). Lineage (GTDB taxonomy): Bacteria > Gemmatimonadota > Gemmatimonadetes > Gemmatimonadales > GWC2-71-9 > CAVVWJ01. The sequence goes on along the minus strand of DASSML010000391.1, from coordinate 483 downwards.
CCCCCTCGAGCTTGCTGTAGTCGCCGGGCGACAGCTTGCCCTTTGCCTCGCCCAGCAAGGCCCCGAGGGCCATGCTCGCCTGGGACTCGCTGATGCCGAGCTTGCTGGTCAACATGTTGGTCAAACCGGCGGGACTTGCCAGTTCCGGGGCGGCGCCGCCCTCCTTGGTGGCCTTGCTGCAGCCCACCAGGCCCAGGGCGACGGCCACCATGAGCGTGCCGGCTCTCCGTACCATCGGAAGCCTCCTGCTCTGAAGTGGTTAAGGTTGGGCAGGGTTCAATACCACCTGGCGGCTGGGGCGGCGAAATTAGACCTTGGTGTAACCTCCATCGGCCGGCCGGCTCTGGCCCGTTGACCCCCGGTCGCGTAACCTTGAGCACATTCAGTCCGAAACGCCGCCCCCATTCCCTTTTCCCGAGGGACGCCATGACGGACAGTGTCTCCTGCCCCACCCTTCGTCGGACCCGGCGGCTCGCGGCCCTC
>DASSML010000390.1:0-5664 GCA_035688895.1 Gemmatimonadales bacterium | reverse complement strand
GATCGCCCGGGCGAGGGTGCGCTCGTCGTCCACGATGAGCACGGTGCCGCTCATGCCGGGGCGTCCGTAGGCAGGTGCACCCGCACCGTGGTGCCCGCGCCGGATCGGCTCTCGATCTCGAGCCGGCCGCCGTTCTGCTCCACGTAGCGCTTCGCGATCGCCCGGCCGAGGCCGGTTCCCTCGGAGCGGGTGGTGAAGAACGGCTCGCAGACGGACGGCAGCACCTGCTCCGGAATGCCGGGGCCGCTGTCCACCACTTCGACCACGACCATGCCCGGCTCGGGCCCGCCGTTGTTGGCGTGGGCGCGGAGGCGCAGGGTGCCGCCTTCCGGCATCGCGTCCACCGCGTTGGAGATGACCTCCAGCAGCACCTGCTCCAACTGCATCGGATCGACCCGGACCTCCGGGAGATCGGCGGGCAGCTCGACGCGCAGGTCGATCCGGTGCTCCCGAACCGGCTCCGCCACCGCGGGAAGGAGCTGCTCGACCAGCCGGGGCAGATGCTCCGGCATCGGGTGGAACGGGGCCGGCCGGCTGAAGCTGAGCAGGTGGCTGATCCGCCGGTCCAGCCGGTCGACCTCTTCCAGGATCGCGTCGAGGTGCTCGCGGGAGGCGGGCGACTCGGGATGGCGGCGCACCAGCTGGGCCGCGGCCCGGAGGCTGGCCAGCGGGTTGCGGAGGCCGTGGGCCACGGCGGCCGACATCTCGCCGATGGACGCCAGCTTTTCCGATTGCACCAGCTGCGCCTGGGTCCGCTCGAGCTGGCGGATGTTCTCCCGCAGGCTCTGGGTCATCCGGGAGAAGGCGCGGGCCAGGTCGCCGATCTCGTCGCCGGAGCCGGCGGGCACCGGGTGGTCCAGCCGCCCGGAGCCCACCACCGCCATGGCGTCGGTCAGCTGGCGGATGGGGCGGGCAAGCCCGCGACTGATGGCCAGAGAGGCGAGCAGCCCGGCGGCGAGGGAGAAGGCGATGATCGCGACCAGCGTGCGCCCCTCGTTCGCCAGAATCTCCTCCAGCCGGGTATAGGCGCCGCGCACGCTCGACTCGCGGGCCCGGCGGTAGACCTCGCGGTTCATCGCGGTGAGGGCCGGCTGCAGCCGGCCCTTGAGCTCGCGCTGAGCCAGCGCGTAGGCCTCGGGGCGGTGACCCGCATCGGCCAGGGCGAAGACGCTGTCCGCCACCTGCACGATGTCGTCCTGAATCCGAGCCACTCCGTCGGCGAGTTGCCCCTCGCCCGGGCCGAGCTCCGCGCGCCAGCGTTCCTGCCAGTAGCGGATGACCTCGCCGGTCAGGGCGAACTCCCGGCGGGCGGAGGAGTCGAGTCCGCTGAGATCGCGCCAGATGATCTCGCTCTGGTCGAACATCGCGGTCTCCAGCTCGGCGTAGGTGCGGGTGCGCGCCATGCTCTTGCCCAGCACCTCGAGCGCGCGGCGCTCCAGGACGTTGCTGCGGATGGCCTCCGCCCCGACCAGCAGGGCGGGAAGCACCATCAGCAGGAAGCCGAACAGGAGTTTTCGCTGGAAAGTCACGCCTCTAACATACCGCGAAAACGACGGGTCACTGGAGCTGGTCGATGGCCCCCAGCGCGCGATAGGTGGTGACCCGCGCGCTCCCGTAGCTCACCCGTGCCTGGATCAGGGCGTCGCGGGCCAGGGCGACCGACGCCTGCGCGTTGGTGGTTTCCACCGTGCCCGCCACCCCGGCCTCGAAGCGCTCCTGCGCCTGGCTCAGCTCCTGCTCGGCCAGGCGGAGGCGCTCGTCGGCAATCGTCACCTGCTGCTGGGCCGAGGCCAGGTCGAGCACGGCCTGCCGCGCTTCGGTCTCCACCTGGTTCCCCAGATCCCGCTCGCGAATCTCCTGGATATCCACCTTGGCGGACTCCTCTTTGGCCCGATTCTGACGCCGGAAGCCGTCGAGGATCGGCACGTTCAGGAGGAGCTGCAGGCTGTAGGTGCCGGCGAGCTCGTTGCTGTGCTGCCCGGTCTCGCGGTACAGGCCGCCGACGGTCAGGTTGGGCAGGTTTTCCTGGCGGATGGCGCTCAACGAGCGTTTCGCCGCGGCCGTGCGAGAACGCTCGGCGGCGAGCTCGGGGCGGTGCTCCCGGGCATATGCGGCGGCCGCGGCCGGATCCTTCGGCAGATCCAGGTTGGCGAGGGTCAGCGAATCGGCCAGTGTGACACGGGTTCCCGGCGGGAGGTCGAGCGTCCGCAGCAGGTCGAGTCGAGTCCGGTTGGCCTCGTTGCGGGCGACCTCGAGCTGGGTGCGCACCGCGGCGAAGCTCACCTCACTTCGGGTCTGGTCGATCACCGGGCTCACGCCGCCCTGCACCAGACGGCGAGCCTCGTCCAGCAGCTCGCCGGCGATCACGCTGTCCGCCAGGCGGGCCCGCACCGTCTCGTCCGCACTGAGCACCCGCAGGTAGGCGAGGCCCGCGGTGGCGCCGGCGAGCGCCCCCACCGCCTGGGCGTCGTACCCGAAGGCCACCGCCGTGTCCCGTGCCGCGCGAAGCCGGCTGATGGCGCTGGCGTCGAACACCGTCTGGGTGGCCTTGAGCTGCAGGCTCCAGAGGCTGAAGGGATCGGTGATGCCGGTCGCGATGGGGAGCCCGAACTCGTCCAGGTTGAGCCGCTGGCGGGTGATCGAGGCGGAGCCGCTGATGTCGGGCAGCAGATCCGCGCGCGCCTGCCCGGTACGGGCATCGGCCGCGCGGAGGTTGAGGCGGGCCACCGCCGCGTCCACTCCCTGCTGCCGCCCCAGCGTGATGGCCTGGAGCAGGGTCAGAGGACCGCTGGGAACGGTATCGGGCTGCTGACCCGATGCGGGAGCCGGGAGAGCCGCGACGAGCGAGAACGCGAGGGCGAAACGATACATGGCCGGCCTCACGCGGGCTCGCCCGGCCGGGCGAGCACGCCGTGGAGATAGAGATCGACGAGTCCGCCGAGCGCGGCCTCGTCCGAGAGCTGATCGGGATCGAAGTCGTGGAAGAAGCACTGCAGATGCGCCGTGTGGACCAGCAGCGAGGCCAGCCCCCGGGGCGCGAACCCGTGGGCCACCTCGCGGAACTCGCCCCTCGCCACGCCGCGCTCGAGCACCTGGCTCACCATACGGCGCGAGCGCAGGATGACCTCCTCGAAGTAGAACTGGGCCAGCTCCGGGAAGCTGGGCAGCTCGGCCTGCACCACGCGGGCCACCCGCGCCAATCCTTCGTCGCGCAGGCGGCGGTACATGCCGGTGATGAGCATGACCAGCAGGTCACGCGAGGTGCCGTCGAAGGTCCGCACCGTTTCCTCGGCGTGCGCCAGGGCAGCCACGACCTTGGCGCGTACCATCTCCCGGAAGAGCGCTTCCTTGCTGTCGAAGTAGAGGTAGAGCGTGCCCTTGCTGACGCCCGCGCGGCGGGCGACGTCCTCCAGCTTGGTGCCGGCGTAGCCGGTCTCGCCGAAGACGTGCTTGGCGGCTTCCAGAATTTCTTCGGGGCGGGCATCCGGCCGCCGCTGCCAGCGGGGCTCACCAGACGGGGGGGACTGAGAATCGGCCAACAGACGCGCCTTAGTAACTGACTGGTCAGTAAAATACCGGGATTCGGCGGTGGAACAACCCCGCGCCGAGCCCCGGTTTCTATTGCCCCAACCCTCGGAAGTTCCTAGCTTACACCAACCTACCCGAGGGAGGCCGGCCGATGTCGGATGCATTCCTCAGCTCCGACGACTTCGACGAACAAGCCCATCAACTCTACAACGAAGGCCGATACGATGAAGCACTGGCCGTCCTGAACGAAGGCATCCTCCTCTATCCGCACGCCGTCGAACTCCATATCGGAAAGGCATATGCGCACCTGGCGCGGGAGGAGTACGCCTGGTCGCGGCGGAGCTTCGAGCAGGCGCTGGCGCTCGACCCCGACCATGAGGACGGCGTGGCCGGTTTGGGGGAGACGCTGCTCAAGCTGGGCGACCGGCCGGGAGCCATGCGGGCCTGCGAGCGGATCCTCCAACTCGGGTTCCAGGACGATCATGAGCTGATGCTGCAGATCGGCCGGGCGCTCTTCCGCGAAGGGCTGATCGCGCCGGCGCACCGGTTCTTCGATCTCGCTGCCGGCGCGCACCCCGAGTCGCCCGACGCGGCGGCATGCCTCGGGTACGCGGCGCACCGGCTGGGCAACGACGCGGGCGCGCTCTACTGGCTCCGCCGCGCGCTCGAGATCGACGCCAGCTACAGCGAGGCGCGCATCTACCTGGCCAACCTGCTGTACGACCGAGGCGAGACCGAGGCCGCGCTGCACCATCTGGAGCGGACCCAGCCCGAGGATCACTTCGACGAGCTCGGCATCTGGCGGCACATCGAGCTCAAGAAGACCATCTACCGCCTGCCCGACGAGGATCCGGAGCTCACCCCCTGGCTCAGCCGGCTGGGTGAGGTGGCCGGCGATCCCGATCCGATCGACATGCTGCTGGCGGAGGTGGAGGCGCAGCAGGCCGACGGCGGCATTCGCGATCCGCACCAGCTCGAGCTGTTCGGCACCCTGCTGAGCGAGCTGCACGCGATGCAGAAGAAGCCGGCGCTGGGCGAATCGCATCAGGTGGTCACTCTGGCGGGGATGACTATCCGAGGAAGCTGGGACGAGATCCTGCTGCAGATGAAGGCCGCGGACCGGGAATGGGCCCACGGCTCGCTCACCGATTTCATGACCAGTCTGGCCCGTCGCGGTCAGGCGGAGACCGGCGTCGTCATTCCCACCACCGACGCGGAGGCGTTCATCCGGGGCAGCGCCGAGGCTGGCGTCCTCAGGATTCTGCAGTGACGGACAAGCCGGCGAAGGCTCTTCGCCCTTCGCCGGTCTGGACCCTTGGCGTCCGCCGCGAAGTTCTCCCCAACGGCCTGACCGTTCTCGTCCAGCCCGATCGCTCGGCCCCGGTCGTGGCGGTGGTCACCCACGTCCGGGCCGGCTTCTTCGACGAGCCCGATCGCTGGACCGGGATCTCCCACGTGCTCGAGCACATGTTCTTCAAGGGCACGCCCAGTCGCGGGGTCGGCGCGATTGCCCGGGAGACCAAGAGCGCGGGCGGCTATCTCAACGCCAGCACCACCTACGACCACACCAGCTATTTCACCGTGCTGCCGGCCTCCGGCCTGGCGGCGGCGCTCGATATCCAGTCCGACGCGCTGCGCCACGCCGCGATCGACGCCGAGGAGCTGGCCCGCGAGCTCCAGGTCATCATTCAGGAAGCCAACCGGAAGCTCGACACGCCGTCCTCTGTCGCGTACGAGACGCTGCACGAAGTGATGTTCGATCGTCACCGGATCCGCCGCTGGCGCATCGGGCACGAGCCGCAGCTCGCCGGGTTCACCCGGGCCGATCTGCTCGGCTACTATCGCACCCGGTACGTCCCGGAGCGGACCATCGTGGCCATCGTGGGCGCGGTCGATCCCGACGAAGCCCTCTCCGCGGCGCGGGCGGCCTACGGGAGCTGGCCGTCGGCCGCGGGGGCGGTGGATCCCTCGCCGGAGGAGCCGCTTCACCGGCACGTGCGGGCGCGAACGCTGCGGGGCGATGTCGCCCAGGCGGAGCTGGTGCTCGGCTGGCGCGCGGTCCCGCCGCTGCACCCTGACGCCCCGGCGCTCGACCTCGCCGCCACCGTGCTGGGCACCGGGCGAGGCAGCTGGCTG
>DASSML010000389.1:0-5441 GCA_035688895.1 Gemmatimonadales bacterium | reverse complement strand
ACGAGGCGGGCGAGCCGCGGGCGACGCGCATCTTCGGCCCGGTCGCCCGGGAGCTGCGCGAGAAGCGGTACATGAAGATCGTCTCGCTCGCGCCGGAGGTGCTGTAGCATGAAGCCGCTCGTCTACAAGAAGGCCAAGCGGATCCGCCGGCCGACCCCCACCCGGATGAAGCTGCACATCACCAAGGGCGACACCGTCCAGGTGATCTCGGGCGAGGAGAAGGGGAAGCAGGGCAAGGTGCTCCAGGTCTTCCCCAAGACCGGCCGGATCAAGGTCCAGGGAATCAACGTGGTGAAGCGGCACCTGCGCGCGTCTCCCACCGCCGAGGGCGGAATCGTGGAGCGTGAGGCGCCGATCCACCACAGCAAGGCGATGCTGCTCGATCCCAAGAGCGGGGAGCCCACCCGGGTGCGGCGCCGGATCGACGCCGACGGGACGATGGAGCGGATCGCGGTCAAGTCGGATCAGCCGATCCCGAGGAGCCGGTAATGGCGGACACCAAGGAGAAGGCCCCGGCCCAGGAGAAGAAGCAGGGCAAGGGCGGCGGCAAGGGCAAGGACAAGGGCGCGGGCGGCGCGGTCGATCACGCGCCCAAGGCCAAGGAGGGCACGCCCCGGCTGCAGGAGTACTACCAGCAGACGGTACGGCCCCGGCTGGCCAAGGAGTTCGGGCTCACCAACTCGCACCAGATCCCGCGGGTGGAGAAGGTCGTGCTCAACGTCGGCATGGGCGACGCGAGCAAGAACCCGAAGCAGCTCGACGCGGCAGTCGAGGAGCTGGGCGCCATCACCGGTCAGAAGGCCACGGTGACCCGGGCCAAGAAGGCGATCGCCAACTTCGGCCTCCGGGCCGGCATGCCGGTGGGTGCCTTCGTGACGCTCCGCGGCGCCCGGATGTACGAGTTCCTCGACCGGTTCATCACCCTGGCGGTCCCCCGGATTCGGGACTTCCGCGGGCTCCCCAACCGCAGCTTCGACGGGCGGGGCAACTACACCTTCGGGATCAAGGAGCAGATGATTTTCCCGGAGATCGATTTCGACAAGGTCGAGAAGATCCACGGGATGGACATCACCATCGTGACGTCCACCACCCGCGACGACCTGGCGATGGGGCTGCTCCGGGAGCTGGGGTGGCCATTCCGCGGGGAGACCCCGCAGAGGGTAGCGTAACATGGCGAAGACCGCCTGGATCGAGCGCGCCAAGCGCACACCGAAGTTCAAGGTTCGCACCGTCCGCCGCTGCCAGCGCTGCGGGCGCGCGCGCGCGGTGCTGAGGAAGTTCGGTCTCTGCCGCATCTGTTTCCGTGAGCTCGCCCTGAGGGGAGAAATCCCGGGCGTGCGCAAGGCCAGCTGGTAAGGGGAACGAGGGAATGAGCCTGACAGATCCCGTCGCGGATATGCTCACCCGCATCCGGAACGCCTGCTCGGCGGGCCACCGGCGCGTGGACATGCCGGTCTCGAAGCTCAAGGCCGAGGTGGCTCGGCTGCTCCGGGACAACCACTACATCGCGGACTTCAAGGTCCTCGACGACGGTGGGGCCGGCGTGCTCCGCCTGTACCTGAAGTATCACAACGAGCTACCGGTCATCCGGGAGCTCCGCCGGGTCTCTACGCCCGGGCTCCGGCGCTACGTGAAGTGCCGCGAGCTGCCGCGGGTCAAGAACGGCCTCGGCATGGCGATCGTCTCGACCCCCAAGGGGCTGATGACCGATCGCGAGGCGCGGAGCGCAAACCTGGGCGGCGAGCTGCTCGCCGTCGTCTGGTAGGAGGCGCGATGTCGCGGATCGGCAAGAAGCCGGTGACCCTGCCCAAGGGGGTCGCGGTCGAGATCCAGGGGAACACAGTGGCGGTGAAGGGCCCCAAGGGGGAGCTGCGCCGCACGCTGCACACCGAGATGCAGGTCGCCCTGGCCGACGGCCAGGTGACCGTGTCGCGGCCCAGCGACGAGAAGCGGCACAAGGCGCTGCACGGCCTCAGCCGCACCCTGGTCCAGAACATGGTGGAGGGGGTCTCCAAGGGGTTCAGCAAGACGCTCGAGATCCAGGGCGTGGGCTACAAGGCCGAGGCCAAGCCCTACGGCGTGAACCTGATCGTGGGCTACTCGCACCCGGTCAAGTACGAGGCGCCCAAGGGGATCAAGATCTCGGTCGAGAACAACACGGTGGTGAAGATCGAGGGAGCCGACAAGGAGGCCGTGGGCCAGGTGGCCGCGGAGCTCCGCTCGGTGCGGCCGCCCGAGCCCTACAAGGGCAAGGGGATCCGCTATCAGGGTGAGCAGGTCCGCCGCAAGGCGGGCAAGACAGGAGCCAAGTAGCATGCGCCCGATTCACGCGCCCAAGAGCCGCATCCAGCTGCGCCGCCGCCGGCACCTCCGGGTCCGCCGCAAGGTGGCCGGCACCGCCGAGCGTCCCCGCCTGGTGGTGTTCCGCTCGCTCAAGCACATCTACGCCCAGCTGGTGGACGACGATCGCGGTGTGACCCTGCTCGGCGTGGGCGACGGCTCCGAGGGGCTCCAGGCCGACGGCGCGGGCAAGGTGGCCCGGGGCAAAGCGGTCGGAAAGCTCATCGCGGAGCGGGCCAAGGCCGCCGGCGTCACCAAGGTGGTGTTCGACCGGGCGGGATACCGTTACCATGGGCGCGTCCAGGCGGTCGCCGAGGGCGCGCGTGAAGGCGGACTGGAGTTCTAATGGCGGACGAGACTAGCAGCGGCGGCGCCGGCGTCCACACCGGCCCTGGCACCGAAGGCACGGCAGCGGAGACCGGCAACCCGGCCGACGCGCCGGCGACGGCCGAGCGCCCTAGCGGCACCGACCGGCCTCGCGGCCGCGGTGGGCGGGGCGAACGTGGCGAGCGCGGGGGCCGCGGGCGCGGGCGCGGCCGAGACGACCGGGACCACGCCAGCGATCACGTGGAGAACGTCATCGCCATCAACCGGGTGGCCAAGGTGGTGAAGGGTGGCCGGCGGTTCTCGTTCAACGCCCTGGTGGCGGTGGGCGACGGCAAGGCCAAGGTCGGCATCGCGACCGGCAAGGCCAACGAGGTCTCCGAGGCGGTGCGGAAGGCGGTCGAGGCGGCCAAGCGCTCGATGGTCGAGCTGCCCAAGACCGGCTCCACCATTCCCCACGAGGTCGTGGGCGAGCACGGCGCCGGGCGGGTGCTGCTCAAGCCGGCGGCCACCGGGACCGGCGTCATCGCCGGCGGGCCGGTACGCGCGGTGCTGGAGTGCGCCGGGATTACCGACATCCTGACCAAGAGCCTGGGCTCCACCAACCCGCACAACATGGTGCGGGCCACGATGAACGGCCTGAGCCGCCTGGTGTCGGCCCGCCAGGTCGCGCGGGAGCGCGGCGTGGAGGTCGATCAGATCGCCTACAAGCCGCGGCAGGAGGGCTGAGGGATGGGACGCAATCCGGTCGTCGGGCGGCAGGGCCCCCGGCACCACGCGGCGACGGTGCCGGCGGAGTCGGAGGCCAAGACCCTCGCGGTCACTCAGATCCGCTCCACCATCGGCCACGCGGACACCATGCGGCGCACCCTCGAGGCCCTCGGCCTCCGGCATCACCAGCAGACCGTGCAGCTCCCCAATAACGCCTCGGTGCGGGGGATGTTGTACAAGGTGCGGCATATGGTCGAGGTCAAAGCGGGGTGAAGCCCTCGCTTCAAATTTTCGGAGTAACACACAATGGCTGATCGCATCTCCCTCTCGTCTCTCCGCCCGGCCGCGGGCTCCTCGCCCGCGCGCAAGCGGGTGGGGCGGGGGCCGGGCTCCGGTCTGGGCAAGACCTCGGGCAAGGGACACAAGGGCCACAAGGCTCGTACCGGCGGCTCGACCAACCCCGGGTTCGAGGGCGGCCAGATGCCGCTCTACCGGCGGTTGCCCAAGCGCGGCTTCACCAATCCGTTCAAGGTGACGGCCCAGCCGGTGAACCTCTCCCAGCTCAAGAAGGTGAGCACCGGCGAGGTGAGCCCGGAGACCCTGTATTCGGCGGGGCTCATCGGGAAGGTGGATGCCCCAGTGAAGCTCCTGGGTACCGGCGACGCCGACCGCGCCTACACGGTGCGCGGCGTCGCTCTCTCGGCGTCGGCCCGCGCGAAGATCGAAGCGGCCGGCGGCACCATCGAGGGGTAATGACCACTCCGCGCGTCCCCACGCTGGCCATCGACAAGGAGCTGCGGGACAAGCTCCTCTTCACGCTGCTTGCGCTGGTGATCTACCGGGTCGGCGCCCACATCGCCGCCCCCGGGGTCAACGTCACCGCGCTCGCCGACTTCATCCGGAACTCCGCGGCCGCCGGGTTCTTCGGTCTGTACGACGCCCTCGGCGGCGGCCTCTCCCGGGCCACGATCTTCGCGCTCGGGATCATGCCCTACATCTCGGCCTCGATCATCTTCCAGCTGGCCGGCGGGATCGCGCCGTCGATCGGCAAGATGCAGAAGGACGAGGAAGGGAAAAAGAAGATCACCCAGTGGACCCGCTACCTCACCGTGGCGATCTCCCTGGGCCAGGCGTACACCTTCGCCCTGTTCACCGAGTCGATCCCCGGCGCGGTGCCCAGTCCGGGCTTCGCCTCCCGGCTCATCATGGTGGTGACGCTTACCACCGGGTCCATTTTCGTGATGTGGCTGGGCGAGCAGATCACCGAGCGCGGCATCGGCAACGGGATGAGCCTGCTCATCACCTTCTCCATCCTGGAGCGGGTCTGGCCCTCGACGCTGCAGCTGGTGCAGTTCGTCCGCACCGGGGTGATCTCGCCGTTCGGGGCCATCGTGCTGCTGGCGGTGGTCGTGGCGGTGATCGGCGCCGTGGTGGCGATGACCATCGCGGCCCGGCGGATCCCCATCCAGATCCCCCGCAAGGTGATGGGACGGGGCCGCATCCGCGAAGGGCAGAAGACCTTCATCCCGATCCGGCTCATCACCGCGGGCGTGATGCCGATCATCTTCGCCCAGACCATCATCATCGTGCCGGGCACCCTGGCCAGCTTCACCCAGAACCCGGTGCTCCAGGACATCGCCAGCGTCTTCACGCCCGGCGAGGTGCCGTACGACCTCACCTTCGCGGTGATGATCCTGCTGTTCAGCTACTTCTACACGTCCATCATCTTCAATTCGGTGGATCTGGCGGAGAATCTGAAGAAGCAGGGTGGGTTCATTCCCGGGGTGAAGCCGGGCGCGAGCACGGCCGATTACATCGACGCGGTGCTGGCCCGCATCACGCTGCCGGGCGGCCTGTTCCTGGCCGCGGTGGCCATCCTGCCGGTGCTGGTCTCCAAGTACGTCGGGGTCCGGAGCCAGTTCGGCGGCACCTCGGTGCTGATCGTGGTGGGTGTGCTGCTCGATACCATCGCGCAGGTGGAGCAGCACCGGACGCTCCGGAAGTACGACGGCTTCATGAAGACCGGCCGGGTCAAGTTCCGGGGGCGGCAGCAGCGGTATATGTGA
>DASSML010000388.1:0-2359 GCA_035688895.1 Gemmatimonadales bacterium | reverse complement strand
TCGCCAGCGCGGCGGAGTTCGCGGACGCGCTGAAGGACAAGACGTATCGGTCGACGGTGGTGACCGGGCCGATGCTGGCGGCTGGAGGCGCGGGCGCCGGGGCGCGGGGGCGGGGGGGCGTGGTGGTGTACGCGCTGGCCGGGGCGCTGGTGCTGGCCGTGGGTGCGGCGCTTTGGGGTTGGCTCCGGCCCAAGCCGGTGCCGCCGCTCACCCAGTTCAGCCTCGGGCTCCGCATCAACCAGACGATTTCTGCCCCGCTGGCGACGGGTGGCTCGCGGATCGCGCTCTCCCGCGACGGGCGATCGCTGGTTTACAGCGGTCCCGCGGAAGGGGGCAACCGGCTCTGGATCCGGCGTTTCGATCAGCTCGACGCGAGCCCGATCGCCGGCACAGAAGGGGCGGGCACGCCGTTCTTCTCACCCGAGGGCGACCGGGTCGGATTCGTGAAGGCCGGGACTGCCATCCGAATCGCCTCGCTCGCCGGGGCACCCACGGTAACGCTGAGCGACAAGCTGAATACGACCGGCGGCGATTGGGGGAACGACGGCTTCATCTACTTCGAGGTGGATTCAGGGATCGCCCGCATGCGGGCGACCGGTGGCGACATCGAGCCGGTGTATACGATCAAGCCGGACAAGAATGAGATCGCCACTGAATGGCCGCAGGTTCTCCCTGGCGGTGACGGCGTGATCTTCCGGACGCGTCACGTCGGCCAGGGTGTCAGCGACTTCGAGATCATGGCCGCGCCGCTTCCACCCCGGCCGCACGATCAGGCCCACACGCTGGTGCGCGGCGTCTTTGGCACCTACGCGCCGAGCGGGCACCTGCTGGTCGTCACTGCCGACGGCAAGCTCATCGCAATGCCATTCGATACCAAGAAGCTGGCGATTACCGGCGGGCCGATCGCGCTGCTCGAAGGAATCGGCGTACGCAATGGCGGCTTCAACATAGACATGGCGCTGGCAGCCAACGGCACCCTCGCCTATACGACGGGCGGAACGCTGGTCTCCCGGCGCGCGGTCTGGGTCACCATGGAGGGTGGGGTGACGCCGGTGGACGCGGACTGGGACCCGCAGGGAGTGATCGAGTCGGCCTCCCTGTCGCCCAACGGGAAGGAGATCGCGATCGGCCTGTCGCGCGAAGGGCGGCGCGACATCTGGGTCAAGCAGCTACCCGACGGGCCGTTCTCCCGGATCACCTTCGGCGACACCTCGAGTGTACGTCCGTCCTGGTCGTCCGACGGACGCGAGGTCTTTTACGTGAACGATCGCGCCGGGTCCGGGGTGGGAGCGGCCTACGCCCATCGGGCGGACGGCACCGGCGCTTCGCGTCTGCTCCGGTCGTCGCAGAAGGACGACTTCGGGCAGGCGGTGATCTCGCAGGACGGGAAGTGGCTGCTGCTCAGGACCGCGCCGGTGGCGGGCGGCAGTCCGGACATTCTAGGCATGCACCTGCCCGACACGACACTGATCCCGCTCGTGGCGACGCCGGCTCAGGAGATGCACCCGGCGCTTTCGGCCGACGGCCGGTGGCTGGCCTACTCGTCGAACGAATCCGGGACGTTCGAGGTCTACGTCCGTCCGTTCCCCGAGACCTCGTCGGCCAAGTGGCAGGTCTCCACGGCGGGAGGTGCCGAGCCCGCCTGGTCGAAGGACGGGCGGCGCCTCTACTACATCAACGGCCGGAACGAGATGATCGCGGCCGAGATCCCGGCGGGGCCCGGCTTCTCGTTGGGCAAGCAGCGCCCGCTCTTCAACGTGGCGCAGTTCACCCGCACCGGTCCCATCCCCTCCTACTCGCTCGCTCCCGACGGGGAGCATTTCCTCATGACCCGAGAGGGGGAGTCTACCCAGCAGAGCGAGCTGATCGTGGCGGAGAACTGGCTGCAGACGTTGCGAGGGAAGTAGGGCGCAGGGACGCACGGACGCAGGGTGACGAGTCGGATCACAGACCGTCGGCTCGCCTGATTGATTGCACTGCCGCCGCCAGCTCCCGTACGCCGGCCCGGATACCCGCCTCTGAAATCCGTCCATACCCGAGCAGTAGCATCGAGGAATCCGCAGCTCGGTCGAGGTAGTAGTCGCTCATCGCGGTGAGCGCGACACCTCGACGCAGTGCCACGTCCCGAATCGTCCTTGCCCGATCGTGTTCCCGAAGCTGCACGGCAACGTGCAGGCCCGCGCGGATGCCGTGCACCCGCGCTTCCGGTAATGCCTCGGTCAGCGCCTCCACCAGCACATCCCGTTTCGCCCGATAACGCGCCCGCATGCGGCGGAGGTGCCGGTCGAGCTCACCGCGGCCGAGAAAATCGGCGAACGCATGCTGATCGATCCGGGAGACGCCGAAATCCATCTGCCGC
>DASSML010000387.1:0-4468 GCA_035688895.1 Gemmatimonadales bacterium | reverse complement strand
GGCGACTGGCTGGTTCCCCACCTCAACGGCGCCCCCTACAGCGACAAGCCACCCGCCCTGTTCTGGGGCATCCTGCTGGGCTGGCGGGTGTTTGGGGTCGGCACCTGGTGGCCCCGGATCCTGGCCCCGTTGCTCGGCCTCGCGAGCGCCCTGCTCCTCGTGCGTTTGTCGGCGCGACTCGACAGCGGGCTGGTGCGGCAGCATGCCCTGCCGTTTCTCAGCTGTCTGCTCTGGGTCACCTACTCCACCATGGTGCTCTTCGACACCCTGCTGACCGCCTGCGTGCTGGTCGCGCTCAGCGGTGTGGTGGAGGCGTGGGGGGGACGGAAGCTGACCGGCTGGCTCGCGTGCGGCGCCGGGATCGGCCTGGGCGCACTGAGTAAGGGGCCGGTCGTGCTGGTCCATGTGCTGCCGGTGGCGTTGCTCGCACCCTGGTGGACAGGGTCCGCCCCCGCGGGCGGCTGGCATCGCTGGTATGCCGGCGTCCTTGCTGCGGTGGCGATGGGCGTGGCGATCGGATTCGCCTGGGCCTTACCGGCCGCGGCGCATGGGGGGGCGGCCTACCGCTCGGCAATTCTCTGGGACCAGACCGCGGGTCGGATCTCGGGCCGGATCACCGGAAGGCTGGCGCACACTCGCCAGTGGTGGTGGTATCTCGCAATGCTGCCGGTGGTCCTCTACCCATGGGGCTTGTGGCCACCGCTCTGGCGCGCGCTGGGACGAGGGCGCCGGACGCTCGATGTCCCGGCCCGCTTCGCGCTCGCGTGGGTCGTGCCCGGCGTGGTGGTCCTGTCCTCGTTCGGCGGGAAGCAGGTCCAGTACCTGATGCCGCTGCTCCCGGGGTTCGCCATTCTCGCCGCCGTGGCGTGCGCGGACGTGGAGCCGCACCGGTGGGACGCCGCGGTGCCGGCGGCCGTGTTGGCGCTCGCTGGAGCTGTGCTGGTGATGGGTGAGACTCTTCGGCCGAGTGCGATGCCCCGCTGGCTCAGTGAAGTCTCCCCGGCCTGGGGCCTGTGCCTGTTGGCCGGGGGCCTCCTACTCGCGTTCGCGAAGGGAGCCCGTCGACAGGTGCTCGCGCTGAGCCTGACCTGTCCCCTGCTGCTCATCGGGGTGCACCTGGCGGGGGCGGCTCCTCTCCAACGGAGCTTCGATCTCGAGCCGGTGGCGGCGCTGCTCAAGGCGGGGGAACAAGCCGGCCGACCCATCGCCTACGTGGGGCCGTACCCGGGACAATTCCACTTCCTGGGGCGACTCGATCGTCCCTTCGAGGAGATCACGCGCGACAGCATCTCCCTATGGGCGGCCAGTCACCCGCTCGGGCTCGTAGTGCGGGAGGTGGGGGGCCGGTCCCGGGCCGGCGGCGCGCTGATCAGTCGCCCGTACGGCGAATATGTGGTCGCGGTGTGGAGTGCCAGCCGGCTTCGGTAGGACCGACGCTTATGACCTGGACGATCCGGCGAGGTGAGTAGCGTCCGAAGGCGCCGGCTGCAGCACCGCCCACACCGGATGATGATCGCTGGCGCCATCGACCTGGTGCACGACTCCGACCCCGCCGGGCTCGACCGGCACCAGGCCGCGCGTCAGGATGTGATCCATCGGGAAGATCTTGTGGGTCGGCCCTACCCACTCGGTGAGCCAGCGGAATCCCTCGCGATGCATGCAGGCGGCCATCGCGTAGTCGTTGAAGTCTCCCGCGATCACGACCGGCCCGGAGAAACGCTTCGCGTCGTCCGTCACCGCCCTGGCCTGCTCGGCACGCTTCTCGGGCGAGAGCTTCACCATCGTCTCCAGGTGCACCGCGTAGGCCAGGACGTGCAGCCCATTGACCCGCACCACGGCCGCGGTGGCCGTGCGTCGCATGCCGCGATCCCAGCTTCCGTACGGCAGCATGACCTTCCAGCTGCGCTCGATCGGCCAGCGGGACAGCACGGCGGGACCGTAGTAATCGCCGGTGCGGTGGTGGATCACGGCCGGGTAATAGGCGTAGTTGAGGTGCAGCGCCCGGGCGATCCGGTCGACGCCGCTCTCGTTCATCTCCTGGAGCATCACCACGTCGGCGCCGCGGAGGCTGTCGCTCTGAAGCACGCCGATGGCCCGATCGACCTCCTGCGACTCCTTGATGTTGAAGGTGACCACCCGGAGTGGCGCGGCAGCGGGCGCCCAGGCGGGCGCCGTGACCGGGGTGCCCGCGTAGTGCCCGAGGAAGGCGGGCTGGTTCGCGCTGACCAGATTGGTCGCCGGGGCGCACGCGCCCGAGAGGTAGACAGCGGCCAGGGCGACTACGAGGCGGACGGGGAGTCGAGAACCCATGATCGGCGATAATGTACCTTCAAGGCAGACCACGCGCGCTCCTGACGCAGGCGTTGCGCTACCGGTGCGTCGGGGGCTGCGTTCAGATCAGTCGAGGAGGACCCGCGTATGACATCGAGCACTATCAGCTCGCCGACCCGTTCCGCCGGCGTTGCCGGCCTGCACCACGTCGCCGTCGTCAGCCGGGACCTCGCCCGCTCGGCCGACTTCTACGGCCGCATTCTCGGCCTGTCCGACGTCGGGCTCGGATCGGTCCCGGTCGCCCCGATGGAGCGGCCCGGTCGGCTGGAGGAGGCGGTGGGCCGGTGGTACGGCGACGCCGCGGGGCATCCCGGCAGCCTGGTCGCCGTGATCGAGCGACCCGACGTGCCGGCAGGACACCCCGGCATCGGCGGCAGCCACCACTTCGCGCTCGCGGTGGCGGACCGGGACATCCTGCTCCGATGGAAGCGTCGCTTCCTGGATGAGGGCTACCCGGTCAACGGCATCCTGGATCGCCACTACTTCCGGTCGATCTACATCAAGGACCCCGACGGGCAGATCGTGGAGCTCGCCACCCTCGGCCCGGGCTGGACCATCGACGAGGATGCCGCCCACATCGGGGAAGAACACCGGGCGCCCCCCCCGGAGATGATCAACACCAATCGGGACCGGGCTCGAATCGCGGGAGAGAACTGGCCCGAGGCCGTTCCGGATATCACGCCGGAGATGCGAATCCGCGGACTGCACCATGTGACGGCCATCGGCACCAGCATCGAAGGCACCGCGGCGTTCGTCGCCGGCCGGCTCGGCATGCGCCGCGTGAAGCGCACCAACAACTTCGACGATGTCGGCTCGTTCCACTGGTACTGGGGCGTCGGCGGCGGCCCTCCGGGCACCCTGGTCACCTACTTCAACCGGAAGCCGGAGCGGGAGCCGCCCGTGGCGATGGGCGCGGGTCAGCTCGCCCACTACGCCGTGGCGGCGCAGGCCGCGACGGTCGAGCCCCTGGGGGCAGCCCTCGGCGGTGCGGGGCTGCCGACTTCCCCGATCCTGGAATTCGGCCCGGACGGAGCCCGCTTCCGCGCGCTGGCGACCCAGGATCCCGACGGCCATCCGGTGGTGGTGGGCTCGGTCGAGGGCGCGACCTCGTACGAGGACACGGCACGATGAGCGACTCGGAACGAGATGATCCGCACGCCGGCCAGCCGGTTCGCACGGCAGGCACGCCGCTGGCGGAGGCGCGGGCGGCGGTCATCATGGTCCACGGTCGGGGAGCCTCCGCCGAGAGCATTCTCTCGCTGGTGCCTGCGGTGGGGGCTCCAAGCGTGGCGTTTCTCGCGCCCCAGGCCGGTGGCAGCCAGGGGAGGCAGTGGTATCCCCTGAGCTTCATGGCGCCGATCGAGCGGAACGAGCCGGGCATCACGTCGGGGCTCCGCGCGATCGGCCGGGTGCTGGCCCAGGTGGCGGCGGCGGGAATTCCGCCGGAGCAGACGCTGTTCCTCGGGTTCTCCCAGGGCGCCTGCCTCGCTTCGGAGTTCGTGGCCCGCAACGCCAGGCGCTATGGCGGGCTCGCGGTGTTGAGCGGTGCGCTGATCGGGCCCGACGATACCCCGCGAACCTACCCGGGCTCGCTCGACGGCACCCCGGTGTTCCTCGGCTGCAGCGACGTCGATTCGCACATTCCGGCCGTGCGGGTCGAGGACAGCGCGGAAGTGCTCCGCCGACTCGGCGGCGAGGTCACGATGCGGCTGTATCCGGGGATGGGGCATCTGGTGAATGACGACGAGATCGAGGCGGTCCGGGGCATGGTCTCCCGGACCGCCACGGCCCGGGCGATGCCCCAGCGATAGCCCAGGCGAGCTCAACTGGCACGCGACGGGGTTGTCGTGCCTTTTACTGGTGAGCTACACAGCGAGCTGGTATCCATGCCAACCGCCACCATCCTGGTTATCGACGACGAAGACAGCGTGCGCGTGGTCATCGCCCGCACGCTCCAGTCCGCCGGGTTCGCCGTGCTCGAGGCGGAGCACGGGGAGGCCGCGCTCTCCGTAGTCCGCGGTTTTTCGGGGTCACTGGCGCTGGCGATCGTCGACATGAACATGCCGGTGATGACCGGGTCCGAGTTCGCCCGCGAGTTCCGGCCGATGCGGCCAAGCGTGCCGGTGCTCTTCATCAC
>DASSML010000386.1:0-3372 GCA_035688895.1 Gemmatimonadales bacterium | reverse complement strand
ACCATCGCCGAACGAGTGCTTCCTGGTCGAGGGAACAACACTCGGTGTGCATCTTGGATGATGTCCTGACCTCTCGTCGTAGTTTGGCCTCTCAAGGAGAGGACGGACGATCTCCGGTCGTTCCTGAGTGGATTGCGTCCTCTATAGTCAGTGGTTTCCCCGAAATCCTCCACTCTAACTGAACCTCTGTAGCCTATTGAGCAGGGCATCGGCCGAGCGGAACCTGCCGGGTGGTCACTCTCCCATCTGGCACCGCTCGGAGATGTCCCGATGACCGACGCTACGCTCCTCTGGTCCATCTGGCAAGCACTGCTCTGGCCCTTCCACTGGGCCTTCACCCGATCCGGATTCCGCCGCTTCGTCGAGTGGGTCACCGCCCTGGCCCTCAACGTCGAGGAGCATACCATCACCCAGTCGGTGCTCGCCCTCGACCGACCCGCCGACTGGAAGGCGATGGAGTCCTTCGCCGAGTACGGCGCCTGGGACGCCCCCGCCGTCACCCGCAACCTGACCCGCCTGGTCGAGCAGGCCCCCGGCCGGATCTGGCACGGCTACCACGTCTCGGCCGTCGATGACACCAAGGTCCACCGCAACAGCCAGGACGTCTGGGGCACCTGCACCTTCCACGAATACACCGCCCGTTGCCCCAATCGGGCCGCTACCGTCCGGGCACACAACTGGGTCGTCCTCGGGGCACTGCTGGACAACCCCGGCCGCCCTGCCTGGTTCCTCCCCATCTGCGGGCGGCTCTACTTCCGCCAGTCGCAGCTACCCACCCGGTCCGGGGCCGTCGGCCCCAAGGAGTCATTCCGGACCAAGTGCGAACTGGCCGTCGCACTGCTGCGGGAGCAGGCCCCGATCATCACCGGGCGGCACCTGGGCGTCTTCGACGGCGGCTACGCCCTGAAGAGCGTCATCCGGCCGCTGGTGTCGCCCGAGGACGGCTCGCCTCGGATCGAGTTCCTGACGCGGTTGCGGCATGATGCCCGGCTGTTCGCCCTGCCTCCGGAGGGGTGTCGTGCCAACCAGAAGTGGGGCCGCCGGTTGCCGCCGCCCCGCCAGGGCGGTCGGTGGACGAGGCACTGGCACGAGGGGACCGCCTTCGTCTACGGTCGTCGGCGGAAGGTCCGCTGGAAGGAGATCGTCTGCCTGTGGTGGGTCTCGGGGCATGAGGTGCGGGTCAAGGCGGTGGTCGCCAAGGTCGAGGGCTACAAGAAGCGGTTCACGCTGGTCACGTCGGCCGTGGAGTTGAGCGGGTTGCAGATGGTCGAGTTGTTCGCCGCCCGATTCCGGCAGGAGGATGGGTTCCGGGACCTGAAGCAGCGCCTGGGATGGGAGGAATGCCGGGCGTGGACCCGCAACCCGATCGAGCGGACCAGCCAGGCGCAATGGGTGACGATGAGCTTGCTGCGGTTGGCCCAGTTCCGCCTGGAAGCGGCCGGCGAGGTGGACTGGTGGTTCCGGCCGCCCTGGAATCGGAAGAAGGACCGACCGAGTGTACTGGACGTGGAGCGGCTGATGCGGCGTCATCGCCCGGAGATCCAGCAACTTCTGTCGGAATGGCTGGGAACTGAGGGGGAAGTGGCGTGAGGGGATCGTGAGGGAGGTGGTCATGTAAGGGTCGATCAGCGGAACCCAGCGAAACGGCTGGATGTTGGAGCCTCAGTGCCCGTCTCAGGGTGTCGAGGCGACGGAGAAGCTACGCACCGGGCCGGAGGGAGTGCAGTTTTTCAGGGAAACCAGTGCTTAAGCGTAGCGTCACAGAATTCCTGTCGGAATTTTTGTCACCTGTTTTGTTAGAATGGTTGAAGACTCACCCAGCGGAGTTTCAACCATGTCACGTCCTCTGAGCGTCCGGAAACCGAGCCCGGCCGAACTCCGCCGGGTCCATCAATGGCTGGAGAAACCGCTGCGTCCTTGGCAACGTCGCCGCGCGGAAGTCCTCTTGCTCCGCGCCGCCGATCTCCCTGCCACCGCGATCGCTCGACTGCTCCAGGTCCATGTCAACACCGTGTATGCCGACCTCCGCGACTTCGCGCACCAGGGCCTGTCCTCCCTGAGCCGACCGCGCCGGGTCGGCGCTCCCCCACGCCTCTCACAGGAGCAAATCGCGACCGTCTGGCGCCTCGCCGCCCAGTCGCCCACCGCCCTCGGTTTGCCGTTCGGCCGTTGGACCCTCGCCAAATTGCGCGACGTCCTGATCCGAAAGAAGGTCGTCAAGTCGATCAGCCGGGAGCACCTCCGACGGGTGCTGAAAAAGGGGGGTACACCCTGCGCCACATCCGCCGCAAGCTCTTCAGCACCGACCCGAACCGGCGACGGATCTTGCGCCGGTTGAGGGCCTGGTGGCAGCACCGACCCGGTCGGGCGGTCCTGGCGTTCTTTGACGTCCAGCCGATCACGGTCAAGGCCTACGGCGGCCGATGCTACACCACGGCCAAGCGGCTGGTCCTGCAGCGCAACCAGAAGACCCGCGGTCGGTTCTACCTGTTCTTGCTCTACGACGTGAACCATGGTCGTGTCCACTGGGCCTTCTACCCCGGCAAGGGGGCGACGTATGTCTGCCGATTCCTACGGCAGATCCGGCGCTGGTATCCCCGAGGCCCCCTGCGGTTGGCCTTGGATCGCGATCCGGCTCACCCGATCAAGGCTCGGGCGACCCGCGCGATGATGCGACGGTTGCATTTGAACTGGACCAGCCTGCCGAAGCGGAGCCCGGACGACAATCCGTGTGAGACGATCTTCAGCGACATCCAGCAGAATGTCCTGGACACGACCAACGACCCGGATCAAGGTGCGACCAAGGGGCGGATCAGTCGCCACTTGCGATCACGGAACCGTCGTTCCGACCGGTTCATTCGCATCTCCTATCTGGAAAAGCCCCGAAGGCGAACCCACAAAAATTAGGTGACGGATTCCCACAGGGATTCTGTGACGCTACGCTTAACTCCTGAGAGCTCAATCTCAGTAGTTCCAAAGTAAGTCCACCGGTCGGTTACATCGCAAGCTCATATTCTACATCCCTTTCGGTATAGGTGACGTCGGCGACTCCGAACGCCTCCTCGACCACATGGAGCAACCACAGCAGCAGTGTCTCCCATCGCAGCCGCTCCAGCAGGATCTCTCGGCCGCCCCGGCGCGGCCGGGACAGGACCGCGTAATGCAGCCACACCCACAGGTTCCGCAGCACCAGCGCGATCCCCACGTACAGCAGCCGCACCGCCGGCCGACGGGTCGTCGTCCGGATCCGCCCCTCGTGCATCTGCCGGTAGCTGGCCTCGATCCCGAACCGCAGCCGGTAGGTCGCGAAGACCGAATCCGGCGACGGCGGGCGGTAGCCCCAGTAGGCGTAGATCAGCGCTTGACGCCCGT
>DASSML010000385.1:0-3384 GCA_035688895.1 Gemmatimonadales bacterium | reverse complement strand
GACCTGAGCTGCACCGCCCGGGTGGTGACCGACACCCGGAGCAACGCGCTCAGCATTCCGATCATCGCGCTCACCGTGCGGGACCACGAGCGGGTGCCCAACGAGACCAGCGAGAACACCCCGCCGGCCGACACCCTCAAGGCCAAGCGGCGGAATCGCGAGGCCGAAGGGGTCTTCGTGGTGCGCGACGGCATCGCCACGTTCCGGCCGGTGAAGGTCGGCATCGCGGGGGACGAGTACTTCGAGGTGCTGGACGGCGTGCGCGAGGGCGAGACCATCGTGGGAGGGACCTACCAGGCGATCCGCGACCTCAAGGACGGCGACAAGGTCCGCCAGGCCGACACCACCGCCACCGAGCGCGAGGCGGCGTCGTGACCGCGGTGATCCGGATCAAGGAGCTGACCCGGGCCTACGAGATGGGCACCGAGCGGATCCTGGCGCTGCGGGGCGTCACCCTCGATATCGCGCGCAACGAGTACGTCGCGATCATGGGGCCCTCGGGCTCGGGCAAGAGCACGATGATGAACCTGCTCGGCTGCCTCGACACCCCGACCAGCGGCGAGTACTGGCTCAACGGCGAGGAGGTCTCCCGGCTGTCGGACGACGCGCTGGCGCGGGTGCGCAATCGCGAGATCGGGTTCGTGTTCCAGACCTTCAACCTGCTCCCCCGGGCGACGGCGCTGCACAACGTGGAGCTGCCGCTGGTGTACGCCGGCACCAGCGGGCGGGAGCGGCGGGAGCGGGCGCTCCAGGCGCTGCATCGAGTAGGCCTGGCGGACCGGGTGCACCACCGCCCCAACGAGCTCTCCGGCGGTCAGCGCCAGCGGGTGGCGATCGCCCGGGCCCTGGTGAACCAGCCCAGCATCCTCCTGGCCGACGAGCCGACCGGCAACCTCGACAGCGTGACCAGCGAGGAGATCATGCAGGTCTTCGCCGAGCTGCATCGCGGCGGCCAGACGGTCATCATGGTGACCCACGAGCCCGACATCGCGGCCCACGCGGAGCGGACCGTCGTGCTGCGCGACGGGCGGGTGGAATCCGACCGGCGAGCAGAATTCGACCGCCCGGAGCCCCTCGCCGTCGCGGCCGGCGCGCGGTAGCCGCGGCCTGCCATGTCGCTGCTCGAGGCCGTCCGCTTCGCCTTCCGCACCATCCGAGCCCAGAAGCTCAAGAGCTTCTTCTCCCTCGTCGGGGTGCTCATCGGGGTCACCTTCCTGATCGCGGTGGTGTCGGTAGTCCAGGGTATGAACCGGTACATGGTGGACCGGTTCGCCAACGCCCTGGTCGGTGCCAACACCTTCGAGCTCCGCCAGCGGCCCAGCATTCTGACGGACGACGTCCCCGAGGACGTCTGGCGGGAGTGGCGCCACCGGCCCCGCATCAGCTACGACGACGCCGACTACGTCCGGGAGCGGATCCGCACCCCGGCCACCTTCGCCAAGTTCTGCTCCGACCGGGTGAACGTGAGCTACGGCGGCAAAGTGGCCAAGGACGTCGATTTGGTGGGCACCGAGGAGACCTACTTCAAGATTCGGAATTACGAGATCACCGCCGGTCGGGCCTTCACCGCCCAGGAAGTCCGTGCGGCCACGCCCGTGCTGGTGGTCGGCAGCGAGCTCGCCGACAAGCTGATCCCTCGGCTCGACCCGATCGGGAAGACGGTCCAGATCGGCGGCCTGCCCTACCGCATCATCGGCGTCGTCGCCAAGCAGGGAACGCTGTTCGGGATCTCGCTCGACAAGTTCGCCGTCATGCCCTTCAACGCGCCCGGGCGCCGGCTGATCTGCCCGATCAACATCCTGGACGCGTTCATCGTGCGGACCGACGATCCCACCCGGATGCAGGACGCCCTGGCCGAAGCCGAAGCGGCGATGCGCGCCCGGCGGCAGCTCAAGCCGGACCAGGCCAACAACTTCGCCTTCCAGACCGCGGAGGGCGCCCTGAGCACCTGGCAGAAGATCTCCCGGATCCTTTTCCTCGCGTTGCCCGGTCTCGTGGCCATCTCGCTGGTGGTGGGCGGGATCGTGATCATGAACATCATGCTGATGGCGGTGAGCGAGCGGACCCGCGAGATCGGCATCCGCAAGGCGCTGGGCGCGCGGCGACGGGACATCCTCGCCCAGTTCGTGGTGGAGGCGGCGGCCCTCTCGTCGGCCGGCGCGGTGCTGGGAATCGGCCTGGGACTGCTCCTGGCATGGGTGGTGAAGGCGCTCACCCCGCTGCCGGCGGCGGTCGCGCCCTGGTCGGTGGCGGTCGGGGTGGTGCTCGGTGTGACGGTGGGCGTCGCAGCCGGGGTCTACCCCGCGAGCCGGGCTTCCCGCCTCGACCCGATCGTGGCGCTGAGGGCCGAATGAGCCGCCGCACCGGCCTCGGCCTCGTGTCCCGCGGAATCGAGGGAGCGGGCATCGCGCTCGACTCCTTGCGCTCCAACAAGGTTCGGGCGGCCCTTACGATCCTGGGCGTCGCCATCGGGGTCACGGTTGTGATCGCCATGGCCTCCGCGATCACGGGGATCAACCGGAGCATCACCGGGATCCTCGAGGCCGCCGGCCCCAAGACCTTCTTCGTCTTCCGGTATTTCTCCGGGGGCCTCGAGGTCTCCGACGGCTCGGACGAGATGAGCCCCTGGCGCCGGATGCCGGAGCTCACCATGGAAGAGGCTGAGCTGATCCGGCAGCTGCCCGCCGTCCGGGAAGTGAACGTGGAGGAATCCACCGAGGGGCCGGTGGGCTACGAAGGGGTGAACCTGAGCGGGGTGCACATCGCCGGCCTGAGTCCGACCTGGATCCAGGTCAACGGCGGCGACATCCTGGCCGGCCGCAACTTCACCCAGCTGGAGTACGCCGCGTCGGCCCGGGTGGCGGTCATCAACGACAAACTGGCCGAATCGCTCTTCCCCGGGCTCGATCCGATCGGCCGGAAGATCAAGATCTACGGCCAGCCCTTCGAGGTGGTGGGGCTGCACACCGAGGCGGCCTCACTGTTCAGCGACGCCAGCGACCCCCGGCTCGCGATTCCGCACACCACCTTTACCAAGATCGCCGACTACTGGCGCGGGTGGATGGAGATCGCGGTGGTACCCGCCGAGACGGCGACGGTAAACGAGGCCCAGGACCAGGTCACTGCCGCGCTCCGGACCCATCGCGGTCTTCATCCGGGGCAGGACAACAACTTCGCCCTGGTGACCCAGGACCGGATGCTCCAGGCCTTCAACAGCATCACCGCCGGCTTCTTCGTGGCCATGATCACCCTGTCCAGCGTGGGGCTCATGGTGGGCGGCATCGGGGTCGTCGCGATCATGATGATCTCCGTCACCGAGCGCACCCGCGAAATCGGGGTCCGCAAGGCACTGGGCGCCACCCGGGGGGAGATCCTCTTCCAGTT
>DASSML010000384.1:0-3505 GCA_035688895.1 Gemmatimonadales bacterium | reverse complement strand
GGCCCCGTACTTGTCGTCCGGTCCCGGCGTCCAGGAGCTGAGGATCCGCCCCCGGGCCGGGATCTTCATGCCGATGATGCCCATGCGCCGACTGACCGCGAGCGGAAGGAGTCGCTCGGAGAAAGAGAGGTGGTGGCGGTCAGCCGCGTTCAGGGCCATGAGCACGGTGTCGAAGGGGAACCGCTGGATCGCCGCGATCAGCACGTCCGGATCGGCGTGTCCCGTCACGCCCAGCAATCGCACCAGCTTCTGGTCGCGGGCCTGGAGCAGCGCCTCGATCGCACCGCCCTTGGCGAAGATCTGCTCCACGTCGTCCATCGTCTGCAGGTTGTGCAGCTGCCAGAGATCGAGGTGGTCGGTCTGGAGCAGCTCGAAGGACTGCTCCAGCAGCCGGAGCGAGCCGTCGCGGGTCCGGTCGTGGGTCTTGCTGGCGAGGAACGCCTCGGCGCGCCGCCGCTTCATGACCAGACCGAGGTAGTGCTCGCTCCAGCGAGCGGGTCCGCCGTAGCGGGCGGAGGTATCGAGGTAGTTGACGCCCAGGTCGAGCGCGCGCTCGATGAGCGGCACCGCCACGTCCTGGTTGTCCGGATGCTCGAGCGCGCTCTGCCCACCGAGCGAGAAGGTCGTCACCGCGTAGCCGGTGCGGCCCAGCGGGCGGGTCGGGAGCGCAGGCTCGAGTGGTAGGGCGGTACCTGGGAGAGGTACGCGACGCGCCGCGAGGCCGGCGAGCGCGGCCGCGCCGATCTTGAGAAGGTCCCGGCGGCGGATCACGCTGCCAGTGTACGCTCTGCCCTGGATCACTGCAAGAGCGCCCCTGCCCCTCCCCATTCTGGCCGCAGATGAACGCAGAAGACGCGGATAGGCCGGTGGAGATTGTGGTCGCGTGCCGATGGATGATCAGGGTGTCGCAGCGATCGGTGTGCCCTGGGCCGACGCGAGACGCCACCCGTCGTCGCCGCGGATGTAGACGTGGGTGTAGCGGCTGTGTGCCGACCACGTCTGCTGCAGGTACCGGCCGCTCATACGGGTCTGGCCGGTGACGATCGCGGAGGAGCCGTAGACGCGGACTCGCGAATCGATGCGCTCGACGGACTCGAACACGAGCTGGCGGCCAGTGACCACCTCCCTCAGGGCCGGCCCCGTGATCTCCGACCCTGTCATGACGTCGATCAGCACGAAGTCGGTGGTGAGGACCGCGTCGAGACCTCCGCCATCGGCCTCGAGCAGCGCGGTGAAAAACCGGTTCTCCGCCGAAGAGACTTCCTGTTGTGTGGTCATGCCGATGCTCCGGTGCCGTACGCGGCCTCGTCCAGTCGTTTGCTCATGAGCAGATTCCGGTGCCCTCGTGGAAACCCGTCCACCGTCGCCACCGTGGTGAACCCCTGCCTGGCGTAGAAGGCCGGGGCCTGGAAGCTGAACGTCATCAGAAAAACCTGGGTGCAGCCCCGCCGGCGAGCCTCGCGCTCGGCCGTCGCGAGCAGTCGGGTGCCCACACCGCGGCCCCGTTGCGACTCCTCCACCCAGAGCTGCCGGATCTCACAGCAGCCGCCCCAGGTATTGCCGCAGAGGCCGGCGACGATTCGCCCGGCGTCGTCCCTCATGAAGATTGCCAGCCACTCGCCGTCGGTGATCCCGGTGGCGCCGGAGTTGAACTCGTAGATCCGGTCCTCCAGGTATTGCGCCTGCTCGGGCCTGGGGTCGGTCTCGACCACCAATTCGGATGTAGTCATCCTTCCCGTCCTCCCACCCGCCAGGGCGGATTGCGGCGGTTCGGTCCGGCGAGGAAGAGGCACAGCCGGTTGCCGGCAGGATCGCGGAGCCGCGCCTCGCGCCAGAGCCAGGGCTGGTCGGTGGGCAGACTCTCGAAGGCGATGCCTTCCATTGTCAGGCGCTCGACCGTGGCGTCGAGATCATCGCACTCGAGGTACACCACGGGAGCCGCTCCGGAGCCGAGCTCGTGGGCCTGCTCGACGGACAGCGTGCTCTCGCCGTCGGGGCACTCGAAGCGGACGTAACGCGGGAGCGCGTCCACGATGAGCCGGAGCCCGAGCCGGCAATAGAACTCCACGGCGGGGGCGAGGTCCCGGGCGGGCAGCGTGACCTGATTCAGGTTCATCCCGACCTCCTGTGCCGGATGCCCTCTAACGCTCCGGGTCTCGAGGCGGTTCCACCCGGACCGGGGCAGAGCGGCACCGCTACCGCCTCAGGGCACCAGCGGGCCCCCGAACTGGCGTTCCCGTCGCTCACGGGGCAGCTTTCACTCCACCGAAACCATGGCCGGCTCCCCACCTCGTATCGCCCAGATCGGGCCCTATCGCCTCGAGCGCGAGCTTGGCCGGGGAGGGATGGGAACCGTCTATCTCGCCCGCGATCTCAAGCACGATCGCCCCGTCGCGTTCAAGCTCTTCACCTCCGCCGCCACCTTCAAGATCGACGCCGAGCGGTTTCGCCGGGAGATCGCGACCGCCGCGCGGCTGCAGCACCCGCACATCTGCTCGGTCTACGACTCGGGCGAGACCGCGGAGGGGCTGTGGTACACCATGCCCTTCATCCAGGGTGAGTCGCTCAGGGATCGGCTGCAGCGGGAGGGCCGGCTGTCGGTGGAGGAGGCGCTCCGGATCACCCGGGAGATGGCGCAGGCGCTGGCCTACGCCCACCGGGAAGGCGTCGTCCACCGGGACGTGAAGCCGGCGAACATCCTGCTGACCGAGGACGGCGTGCCCCTGTTGGCCGACTTCGGGATCGCCCGGAGCCTGGTGCACCAGCAGGGGGAGAATCTGACCCAGTCCGGGACGGGCATCGGGACTCCCGCCTACATGGCTCCGGAGCAGGTGATGGGGCAGCCGGCCGATGCGCGGGCCGATCAATACGCCCTGGCCGCCACCTGCTACGAGATGCTCACCGGCCGGCCGCCGCACGAGGCGCCCACGCTCCACGCCGTGATCGCCCGGCGGTTCACCGAGCCGGCGCCGGAGGTGCGGACGCTGCGGGAGGACGTCCCCGTCGCCGCCGGGCTGGCGCTGACCCAGGCCCTGTCGCTCCGCCCCGATGACCGATTCACCTCGATCAGCGGCTTCTCCCTGGCGCTGACGGATCCGAACGCGGTGCGGGCGCTCCGGCGGCGGCGGATGGTGCCCCGCCTCGCCTGGATCAGTCTGAGTGTCGCGCTCGCCCTCGTCGTCCTGCTGCTCGCGCTGCGGGACCGGCCCGGCCGCCACCCGGTCGTCGCCACCGGACCCGCCGCCGACACGCTCCCCCGGCTTGCGGTGCTGCCGTTCGAGAACCGGGGCGACAGCGGCGACCGCTTCTTCGCCGACGGCATGGCCGACGAGGTGCGCGGCAAGCTGGCCAGCCTGCCCGGGCTGGAGGTCATCGCGCGGAGCAGCTCCAGCCAGTACGCCAGCAGCGGCAAGGCGGCCGCGCAGATCGCCGACGAGCTGGGAGTCCGCTACCTGCTGACCGGCACCGTGCGGTGGGAGAAGGGATCGAGCGGCAGCCGGGTGCG
>DASSML010000383.1:0-5481 GCA_035688895.1 Gemmatimonadales bacterium | reverse complement strand
CCCAACCGGTGCATCCTCTGCACCCGCTGCGTACGGTTCATGGAGGACGTGGCGGACACGCCGGTCCTCAATGTCTCCGAGCGGGGCGATCGGGCCTTCATCGGCATCGACCAGTCCCAGCGGCTCGACCATCCCTGGTCGGGCAACGTGGTGGACCTCTGCCCGGTGGGCTCGCTCCTCTCCAAGGACTTCCTCCACAAGGCGCGGGCCTGGGATCTCGACAAGGCCGCGAGCGTCTGCCCCGGCTGTACCCAGGGCTGCAACATCAGCATCGACACCCGCGACGACGTGGTGGTGCGGTTCCGCCCGCGCCCCAATCTCGAGGTCAACCGCCACTTCATGTGCGACCACGGGCGGATGAACTACCGCTGGCTCAACCGGGGCGACCGGGTCGAGGCGCCGCTGGTCCGGGAGGGTGGACGCCACGTCGCGACCGACTGGGATACCGCCCTGGCCCGACTGGACCAGGCCGTCCGGGGCGCGACCGGCAGCGCCGTGATCCTCGCCTCGGGCCGCGCATCGGTCGAGTCCCTCGGTCTGGTGCGGCGCCTGGTGGAGCGGCCCAAGGTCACCGCGGCGATCCGGGTGCCCCTCGGTGAGGAAGCTCCTCTCGCGGGCGTGCCCAACCTCGCCCTCCGGCGGGAGCGGGTGCCCAATCTCAACGGCGCGGAGTTCCTCGGCTACGGCACCGCGTGGGAAGCCGCCATGCGCGAAGTCCTGAGTGCCGGCCTGGTCGTGGTGCTCGACGCCGACCTCTCTCCGGCCGACGAGGCTGCCCTGGCGGCGGCGCCCGGGATAGTCGTCGTCCTGGGCACCATCGCCACCGATGGGCTTCGGAACGCGGAGCTGGTCCTCCCGGTGACCACCATGGCGGAGGAGAACGGTACCTACGTGAACCGCGACCGCCGCATCCAGCGCTACCATCAGGCGCGGAGCCAGCCCGGCATGGCCCGGCCGGCGTGGTGGATCGCGGGCGAGGTGCTCGCGGGACCGGGGCCGAGCGCCGACGCGCCGTCCACGGCCGAGGAGGCCCTCGCCCTGGTGGGCGCCGGGTGGCCGGTGTTCGCCGGGCTCAGCTACGGCGACCTCGGCTTCACCGGCCGGGTGCTGGCCGACGGCCGGCCGGCCGCCGCGGGGGCCGCCCGATGACGCCGGAGATGAAGGCCTTCATCCTGCTCAGCGTAGTGAAGATGGTCGTGGTCTTCACCATCATCATGATCGGCGTGGCGCTGCTGACCCTGCTGGAACGGAAGGTCAGCGCCTGGATGCAGAACCGGCACGGACCCAATCGGGTCGGTTGGGCCGGACTGCTGCAGCCGGCGGCCGACGGAGTGAAGAACATCCTCAAGGAGGAGACCTATCCCGCCGAGGCGAACCAGGCGCTCTTCCTGGTGGCGCCGGCCCTCTCCTTCATACCGGCGCTGCTGCTGTCCGGGGTGATCCCGTTCGCCGCGCCGCTGCCGCTCGACTTCGACTTCACGCTGCCGCTGCTGGGCCGGTTCACCTGGCACGGGCCCATGCCGATGGTCGTGGCCGACGTGCCGGTCGGCTTCCTCTTCGTGCTCGCGATCAGCTCGCTGGGCGTGTACGGCATCGCGTTGGCGGGATGGGCCTCCAACAGCAAGTACGCGCTGCTGGGCGGGCTCCGCGCCGCGGCTCAGATGATCAGCTACGAGGTCGCCATGGGGATGAGCCTCATCCCCGTGCTGCTCATGTCGGGCAACGTGAGCCTCGCCGAGATCGTCTCCCGGCAGCAGACTGGCGGGCCGATCACCTGGTACGTGGTCCCGCTCTTCCTCTCCTTCTTCATCTTCCTGGTCTCCGGCTTCGCCGAGACCAACCGGCTGCCGTTCGACCTGCCGGAGGCGGAGTCGGAGCTGATCGCGGGCTACCACACCGAGTACAGCGCGATGAAGTTCTCTTTCTTCTTCATCGCCGAGTACGCCAACGTGGTCACCGTCTGCGCCATGGTGACGACGCTCTTCTTCGGCGGCTGGGACATCCCTTTCACCGACTGGGACCGCTCCGGCGGCCTCCTGCCGACCCTGGCGACCTGGCTGGTGTTCTTCCTCAAGGTGCTGTTCTGGGTCTTCGTGGTGATGTGGATTCGCTGGACCCTGCCGCGGTTCCGCTACGACCAGCTGATGGCCCTGGGGTGGAAGGTGATGCTGCCCCTGGCGCTCACCTACATCATGGTGGTCGCGGTGGCGCTCTACCTGATCGAGCGGGTGGCGGGACTCACCAGCCCGGTGGCGGTCTCATTGGCCATGCTGGGGCTCAACCTGGTGGTGGCCGTTCTGGTGTTCGGGCTGCTGGACAGCGGGGTCTTCATTCGTGGCTCCGGCCAGCAGCAGCGGGTCCCCCAGCGGCGCGCCGAGCGCGCGGAGACGGTGGGCTGATGGCGATCGGGGTCAAGGTCCTCAAGCGGCCGGAGCGGCAGGTCAGCTACATCCGGGCCACGCTCAAGGGCATGGCGCTCACGTTCAAGCACATGCTCGAGAAGAAGGTGACCATGCAGTACCCGGAGCAGAAGAGCACCGACCGGGACCACGGCATGGCCAACTACAGCATCTCACCGCGCTGGCGCGGCACCCACCGGATGCTGAGCGACGAGCAGGGCCGCTCCAAGTGCGTCGCCTGCGGGCTCTGTCCCCAGATCTGCCCGGCCAACTGCATCAAGCTGGTGCCGGGCGAGGACGAGGAGGGCCACCGCTACCCGCTCATCTACGAGATCGACGAGTTCCGCTGCATCTTCTGCGGGTATTGCCAGGAGGTCTGTCCCGAGGAAGCCATCCACGTGGGCGTCCATTTCGAGAACGCCGAGTACAGTCGCGGCCGCTTCGTCTACGACCTCGAGCGTCTCTCGTCCCAGGCCCATCCGGTGTCCACGCTCTGGGACCCCTCCGACCCGAAGGGCGAGTAGATGACGCAAGCGGTGTTCTACATCCTCGCCGTCTCCGCGGTCATCACCGCGCTGCTCTGCATTCTCTCCCGCAGCACCATCTCGGCGGTCCTCTGGCTGACCGCCACGATGCTGGCGCTCGCGGCGATCTACCTGCTGCTCAACGCCGAGTTCGTGGCCGCGATCCAGGTGCTGGTCTATGCCGGCGCGGTCATGGTCCTGTTCCTGTTCGTGGTCATGCTGCTCAACCTCAGCACCGTGACCACCGACCTCCGGGGCCCCGCCACGGTGGCGGCCGCGGTGGTGCTGGTGGGCCTGCTGGGGATCCAGCTGGCCGCGCTCTGGCGCTACACCCCGGGCCGGCTCGCCGCGGAGGTGTCCCAGTCTCCCGCGCTGGCCGATCCCAGCGCCCTCTTCGTGGCGGGGGACGTGTCCCGGCACGACGCCCTGACCCGGGGCGTGGTGGGCGCGGTGGCGGCCCCGCTGTTCCAGACCTACCTGGTCCCCTTCGAGATCACCTCGGTGCTCCTCCTCGCCGCGATCGTCGGCGCGGTGGTGCTGGCCAAGCGGAGAATCTGATGACGCCCGGGATGACTCTCCTCGGACCCGCCCTCGGGCTCTCGGCGATTCTCTTCAGCCTGGGCGTCGCGGGCGTGGTGCTCCGCCGAAATGCCATCGTGCTCTTCGTCTGCATCGAGCTCATGCTCAATGCGGTGAACCTGTCGTTCGTGGCGCTGGCCCAGCTGCACGGCGCCAGCGGGCAGATCATGGTCTTCTTCGTGATGACCGTGGCCGCCGCCGAGGCCGCGGTCGGCCTGGCGATCATCCTGGCCATCTTCCGCCACAAGCAGTCGGTCGACCTCCAGAACATCAACCTGCTTCGGGGCTGATCACGTGACTTCGTGGGTCTGGCTGACCGTCGCCTTGCCGCTCGCCGGCTTCCTGGTCAACGGCGCTCTCTCCCTCCGCCGGCCCGACGCCAAGCGCGTCGTTTCGCTGGTAGGGCCGGGCGTGCTGATCGCCGCCTTCCTGGTTTCGCTGGGAGTGTTCGCCGAGCTGCTCGCGCGGCCGCCCGAGCACGCGACGATCGTCCGGCTCTGGTCCTGGCTGCCGGTGGGCACGCTGCAGGTGGACCTCGCGTTCCAGGTGGACCAGCTCTCCGCTGTCATGCTGCTGGTGGTCACCGGGGTCGGCAGCCTCATCCACCTGTTCAGCGTCGGATACATGGTGGAAGACCCGGGCTACGCCCGCTACTTCGCCTACCTCAATCTGTTCATCGTCTTCATGCTGGTGCTGGTGCTGGGGTCGAGCCTGCCGGTGATGTTCATCGGCTGGGAAGGGGTAGGGCTCTGCTCCTACCTCCTCATCGGCTTCTGGTTCAGCGACAAGGCGAATGCCGACGCCGGCAAGAAGGCCTTCATCATGAACCGGATCGGCGACTTCGGATTCATGGTCGCCATGTTCCTGATCTGGCGGGCCTTCGGGGCGCTGGACTTCGCCACCATCAGCGGCCGGGCGGCCGACGTGCTGGTTCCGGGCGGCGCCATCGTCACGGCGATCACGCTGTTCCTCTTCCTGGGCTGCACCGGCAAATCGGCCCAGATCCCGCTCTACACCTGGCTGCCCGACGCGATGGCGGGCCCGACCCCGGTGTCGGCGCTGATCCACGCGGCCACGATGGTGACCGCCGGGGTGTACCTGGTGGCCCGCACCAACGTGCTCTTCGCCATGGCACCGCTCTCCAGCACCGTGGTGGCGGGTATCGGCGCCGTCACCGCGCTCTTCGCGGCGACGATCGGCCTCCGCCAGTACGACATCAAGAAGGTCCTGGCGTATTCGACCGTCTCCCAGCTCGGCTACATGTTCTTGGGCGTGGGGACCGGCGTCTACGTCACCGGGATCTTCCACCTGGTGACCCACGCGTTCTTCAAGGCCCTCCTGTTCCTCGGCTCCGGCAGCGTGATCCACGCGATGCATCACGCCTATCACGCGACCCACGCCCATGAGGACGCCCAGGACATGCGGAACATGGGCGGCCTCAAGCGCTACATGCCCGTCACCTTCTGGCTCATGGCCATCGCCACCCTGGCGATCTCCGGGATCCCGCCGTTCAGCGGGTTCTTCTCCAAGGACGAGATCCTGGCGATGGCCTTCGCCCGCGGGGCGGAGCAGCCCGTCTACTACCTGTTCTACGGGTTGGGCGTGCTGGCGGCGTTGCTCACCGCCTTCTACATGGCGCGCCTCATGGCGATGACGTTCCTGGGCGAGAACCGCACCGGCGAGCGCGAGCGGGAGCACCTCCACGAGGCACCCTGGATCATGACCGGGCCGCTGGTGGTGCTGGGCATCCTGAGCGCGGTCGGCGGCGGGCTGAATCTGCCCGAGGCCTTCGGCGGCCATCAGGCGCTGGAGCACTGGCTGGAGCCGGTGACCGCGCCGGCCGCGGCGTTCACCCACCTCGAGGTGCCGCACGGGGCCACCGAGTACTACCTGATCGGCGCCGCGGTGCTCATCGGCATCGTGGGCCTGGTGGCGGGCTGGCGGGCTACCCTCGCACGCCCGACGCCGACCGCGCGGGC
>DASSML010000382.1:0-10039 GCA_035688895.1 Gemmatimonadales bacterium | reverse complement strand
GATGACACCAGCGTTGTTGATCAGCAGGCCGATGCGGGGGTGGCGGCGGGCGATCTCCTCCGCCGCCGAGCGAACCGATGCCATCGAGGAGAGATCGGCGCGGATGACCTCCGCGTGGCCGTTCCGCTGCTGGATCGCCTCAGCCACCTGCTCGCCCTGGGCCGGGTCCCGAACCGGGAGCACCACGCGCGCCCCCAGCGCGGCGAGCCGCTCGGCCACCGGCCTGCCGATGCCACGGGTCGCTCCGGTCACCACGGCCACGACGCCCGCGAGATCCGCCAGCCGCTTCCCCTGGCAATCCATCGATCAGGCCAGGTGAGCTGCGAGGAAGCCGAGCGTCTCGTCGGCCACGAGACGGTACGGCGGGGTCTCGCCTTTCCAGGGATGCACCGTGCCGAAGGTGTGCCCCGCTCCGTCGATGGGCAGGTGACGGGCGCGGTCGCTCTTCGCGGCCGCGTGCAGCGCCTCGGCCTCCAGCGGCGAGACCGACTCGTCCTCGGTGCCGTGGAGAATCAGCCAGGGAATCTCAAGCCGCGGGGCCACGCCCAGGATGTTCAGGCGACCAGCTGCATGGCGCTCGATGTCGTCGAGGATGTCGGGATAGAGCGGCAGGCGCTGCCCGGTCCGGGTGTTGACGATTTCCTTCATCCCCGCCTCCCGCCACTCCCGCTGCTCCGCCGGACTCCACCGCTCGACGCTGCTGATGGCGGCCCAGGTCGCGAGCGCAGTGATCCGGCGATCTTCGGCCGCCGCGAGCACGCCGATGCCGCCGCCACGCGAGTGTCCCACGAGGCCGATGGAGCTTGGCGGCGCGACACCCAGTGCGCCCCGGGCGAGCGCGTCCACCACCCCGAGCGCGTCGTCCAGCTCCGCCGAATAGGTGTTGTGCCCGAAGCGCTCGACCCGGGTGAAGTCGCCGGCGTCGTCCACCCCGCTGCCGCTCAGGTTCACACTGACCGCGCTCAGGCCGGCCCGAGCCAGGCGCTCGGCAAAGGGCGGAAACATGCCCCAGTCCTTGAACCCCTTCCACCCGGGGACTACGAGGACGGCGGGCCTGGGTGACCCGCGGCCCCCGGCTCGAACGTCGATCAGGATCTCGCCGAGGGTGCCCGGAAGGGTGTGCTTGGTGAGGGTGGGCGTGGCCATGCGCTGTATGCTAACGACCCCTACGCGACGGCCGCTTCCAGCAGCTCCAGCTCCCCGGCCCCGGCATCGAGCCGGGCGCGGACCCCGAGGGGAAGGGTCCATTGGTCGTCGATGTGCCCGACCGGGAACCCGAAGGCCACCGGCACGCCGAGCGGCTCGAAGTAGGTGGCGAGGACCTCGTCGAAGCCGAAGGCCCCGTCGCTCATGTGGCGCTGCAGCTGGGTAAATCTGCCTACGGCGACGCCGGCAAGTCCGGCCAGCACGCCGGCCGCTCTGAGGTGCGCCAGCATGCGATCGACCCGGTAGAGATCCTCACCGACGTCCTCGAGGAAGAGGATCGCTCCCTCCAGGTCGGGCCAGTGCGGGGTCCCGACCAGGCACTGCAGCAGGCTCAGGTTGCCGCCCATGAGCGGCCCCTCCACCACCCCCGGTCGAATGGTCAGGACCCGATTGTCCTTGGGCACCAGGACCCCGGCAGGCTCGGGGAGCCGGCCGAGGCGGCCGGCCGGCTCGGCGCTCGCGAGGACTCGCTCGAAGTGCCAGCGGCTGAACGCCGGCATGGGCGCCCGGGCGGTCGGGCCATGAAAGGTGATCAGTCCAGCGTGACGCGTGGCCGCGAGGAGCAGGGCGGTGATATCGCTGTAGCCGACGATGACCTTGGGCCGCTTCCGGAGCGGCTCGAACGCCACCCGGTCGAGGATGCGGGTCACACCATATCCGCCACGGATGCACCAAATGGCATCGATGGTGGGGTCCGCGATCGCCTGGTTCAGGTCGGCGAGCCGGTCGTCGTCGGTGCCGGCGAGATAGCCATGTCTCCCCCCGGCGTTCGGTGCCAGGACGGGGACGTAATCCAGCGCACGGCACAAGGCCTCGGCGCGGTGTAGATCATCCCGGTCCAGCAACGGCCCGGCCGGCGCCACCAGCGCGACACGTTGTCCGCGCGCGAGTCGTGGAGGCCGAACCAGGCGTTTTGACCGCATAATCGCTCCGCTGTAGATTGCCGACACCTTCACCTGGGAGAACGGCTGTGCGTGCTTCGCAGCCCGCGTTGCTCGCCGCCGGTCGCGTCATCACAGAACTGCGGGATCAGATGGTCGTGCAATGGGCCGACTGGCTCGGCGACCGGATCACCGCCGCCCCCACGATACCCCGCCCCACCGTCGAGCGGGAGTTCCGCCTGCTGCTCGACGTCATCGCCGAGATGGTCGGCCCGCTCCGGCGCGAAGTCAACACGATCTGGTTCACCGTCTGCGAGCATTACGGCCGAGTGGCCGCCGCGCGCGGGCTCGCGGCGGGCGAGGTGGTCGAGGAGCTGCAGTTCCTGCGGGAGCTGCTGATCCGTAACCTCGCGCCGGTGCTGGCCGCGATGCGCGCCCGCCAAGGCATGGCCATCATGCTGCGACTCAACCGGGTGATCGACAAAGGTATCGCGGTCGCGGTCGTGGGGTACACCGACGCGCTGGTGGCCACGCTGTTCGCCCAGAACGGCGTGCCGGCGCTGGATGCCGAATACGACGCGGGCGAAGTCGAGCGCCAGCTCGACGGCATCGAGCAGGAGCTGCTCGCGATCGTGAAGCAGCAAGCGCGCTAGTCGCGCCTCTTCCCATGGGCTCCTGGCTCGAGCTGCTGCCGGCGCTGCCCTGGCTCGCGCCGTTCGCCGTCCTTCCCCGCCTCGCCAACCTTCGCCCCAACCTCTCCGACAGCCCGACTGGCTCCGAGGGGCTGGTCTCGGTGATCATCCCGGCCCGGAACGAGAGCGCGGTGATCGAGACGGTGGTCACCTCGGTGCTGGCGAGCGCCTATCAGCCGATCGAGGTCGTGGTGGTCGATGACCGATCGACCGACGACACGGCGGCCCGGGTCGCCGAGCTGGCGCGACGCGATCCTCGTGTCCGGCTACTCCCGGGCCGGGAGCTGCCGCCAGGCTGGTACGGCAAGCCGTGGGCGTGCCTGCAGGGGTATCAGGCCGCCCGCGGCGAGCTGCTGCTCTTCACCGACGCCGACACACGGCACGAGCCCGAGCTCCTGGGGCGAGCGGTGGGCGCCCTTCGCGAGAGCAGGGCCGACCTGCTGACGATCGCCCCGCAGCAGCGATGCGAAACGTTCTGGGAACGCATCGTCATGCCGCAGATCTGGCTGCTGCTGGGGATCCGCTATCACCCGGATCGGGTGAATCGCTCACGCCGCCTGCGCGACGTCATCGCCAACGGGCAGTTCATCCTCATGCCACGCTCGAGCTACGAGGCGGTCGGCATGCACGAGGCGGTCCGCGGGGAGGTGGCGGAGGATCTGGCCCTGGCGCAGGCGGTGGTGCGCCGAGGGGGGCGTCTCCATTTCGCTTTCGCGGAGCGGCTGATGGAGACCCGGATGTATCACGGGCTCGGGCCGCTGATCGAGGGATGGTCGAAGAACATCTTCCTGGGCGGGCGGCGCTCGTTCCCCGAGGAGCCGGTCCGGCGCGCGCTGGTGCCCCTCATCCTGGCGCTCGCGTTCGGCTTCTGGCTGGCG
Source organism: Gemmatimonadales bacterium (assembly GCA_035688895.1). Lineage (GTDB taxonomy): Bacteria > Gemmatimonadota > Gemmatimonadetes > Gemmatimonadales > GWC2-71-9 > CAVVWJ01. The sequence continues at coordinate 6,382 of DASSML010000382.1, read as the reverse complement.
CCGCCGGCGGCGGTCCTGCTCGGCGCGATGGCAGGCGGTGCCGCCCCCGCAGCCGTCGCGGCCGCGGTGCTCGGCGCCCTGTTCTGGTGCCTGATCTGCTTCGGAATGCGGATTCCGCCAGCCTATGGCCTGGGCTATCCGCTCGGTGCCGCGATGGCGCTCTACATCGCGATGCGGAGCACGCTGCGGGGGCGGCGCCGGGTCGAATGGCGGGGCCGGACGTACGCGGAGCCCGATCGCTCCTAGCGCCGAGTCACCACCACGTCCTGACTGGGGATGGTCCCGCCGAGCACCCTGCCCTTCTGATCCACCTTGAGCCGGTACTCCACCTTCCCGATGTCCAGGGCCAAGGAGTCGGCGCCGATCGGCTGGATCCTGGCGCTCAGGGTCTGCCCGCCGCCGAGGTTGAAGAACGGCACCGAGTCGGCCACGGCCCCCGGGCTCCGGGTGCGACGCACGGCCTGCTCCAGCAGCGCGAACGACATGTTGAGGTAGGGAATCGCTCCCCGCTGGGTGCCGAAGACGCGGGTCTCGATGTTCTGGCTGATGATCGCGTCCACCGCCGCGCTGTCCTCCCGGAAGATCACCCGCGCCCGCGAGACCAGCTTCTGCTTGACCCGGCCGCTGTCGGAGTCCTCCCGCACGGCGACGTCGATCATCGGTACCGTCGCGTCCGGCGCGATCACCGCGGTGTAGCGCTGGGAGGTGTTCCGGGAGTTCCGGATCGCGAGAACGCCTTCGATGTTGGTGTCCTTCCGGGTGAAGCTTTCGGTGGCGACGGTGTCCTCTCCGTGGCGCACCACGAAGGTCCCGCTGTCGGCCGCGGCCTGGGCGGCGAGGGGCGCCGTTGGAAGGGCGAGAAGGAGAAGAAGGCGGCTGGGGTGCGACAGGTAGCTCATTGGCTCGCAAGAGGTTGAGGGGACTGAACCGAGATAAACCAACGCGGAGGATCGTAGCGGCAGTCGGAGGACGAAGCAAATCCGTCACTGCGTGCGTCGAAGGGGTTCCGCAAGGGTCGAGCCGGAACGGTAGGCTGGTGGCCCGCCCGCCGGAGCCGTCGTGCACGACCCGTGGTGCCTCCATCAGATCCAAACGCTTCACGATCTGCCGGGATGGCTCGCCGGTCTGGGCTACGAACCGTTGTGGGAGCCGCTTCCGCGCGAGCCGCGCCAGAGCGGGCCGGTCCCGGTCGTGGTCGGGCGGAGCGCCGAGTTCGCCTGGTACGCGGTGGAAGCCCCCGATGGGGAGGCCGAGGCCCGCCGGCTGACCCGCCGACTCGCGACGCGAGGGCGGCTCGCGGGCGTTCTCGCACTCGACCCGATGCGACGCCGGCTGACGCTGGCGGTCGCCTTCGACGGCCTCCCGTCCTTGACCGTTCGGCTCGACCGCACCGATCCGGTCCACCTGGCCGCGATCGGACGGCTGCAGTCGGCCCCGGGCGAGAGCATCGCCTCCTGCGCTACCCGAGCCGCCGAGGCCGTCTCGGGGGAAGGCGTAGGCCGGCGATTCTTCCAGTCCTTCCAGCACGTGCTCGAGCGCATGGCCGCGGGTCTCACCGGGCCCATCCCGGCCGACGACCGCCAGGCGCTGGCACTGCTGCAGCTCACCCGCGTGCTCTTTCTCTACTTCATCCAGGCCAAGGGGTGGCTGGGCGGGCGCGACCGCTTCCTTGCCGAAGAGGTGGACCGCTGTCTCACCCGCGGGCGCCGCGTCCACCGCGACCTGCTGCGGCCGCTCTTCTTCGGCACACTCAATCGCGCGGCCGACCAGCGGAGCCGGACGGCGGCAGGCTTCGGGCCAGTGCCCTTCCTCAATGGCGGTCTATTCGAGCCCCATCCGCTGGAGCGCCGCTATCGAGCCGACCTCGGGAACGAGCTCTGGCGCGACGCCTTCGATCGCCTGTTCGAGCGGTTCCACTTCACCGTCACCGAAGGCGACCGGCGTGCCGTCGCACCCGACATGCTGGGCCGGGTGTTCGAGGGGGTCATGGCGCCGGATACCCGACGTGCGTCGGGAACCTACTACACGCCATCGGGCCTGGTCGGATCGGTGCTCGAGGCGGGACTCGGCGCCCTGGTCGCGGGTCGGCTTGGCTGCCCGGAGGCCGAAGCCGAACGGCGACTCTCCGACCGGACTGTGGAAGTGCGCCGGCTCCTCCGCGGGATCACGCTGCTCGATCCTGCTGCCGGCTCTGGAGCCTTCCTGCTCGGAGCCCTGGAGCGGCTCACCGTCGTCGCAGGCGGAGTGCGGAGCGCGGCGGCGCGCCGCCGCATCCTGGAGCGCAACCTGTTCGGGGTCGACCGCAATCCCGCGGCGGTGCGGCTGACCGAGCTCCGGCTCTGGCTCGCGGTCGTGGCGAGCGACCCATCCGAGGATCCGGCGTCGGTCCACCCGCTCCCCAATCTCGACTGCCTCATCCGGCAGGGCGACTCCCTGTTCGATCCGGTGGGATCGGGGCTTCGGCCGCCACCCAGCGCGATGACGACCGAGCTGACCCGGCTGCGGGGCCAGGTCGTGGTCGCCAGCGGGCCGGAAAAACGCCGGCTGGTGCGCGAACTGACCGGACTGGAAGCGCGCGTGGCCGAGCGAATGCTCGGCGAGCTGGAAGGCGCTTCGGAGCAGGCCCTGGCGGAGGTACTCTCGCAGGCGCGGGAGCGAGACCTGTTCGGCCGGGCACGAGGCCTCGACCGCTCGCTCACCACCGAGCTGTCCCGTCGTCGCGCGGAGGTGCATCGGATCCGGCGGCTCCGCCGCGGTGTCTCGCGCGAGGGTGCAGTGCCGTGGTTCCACTACCAGGTGCAGTTCGCCGACGTGTTCGCCGGCGGCGGCTTCGACCTCGTGGTGGGGAATCCGCCGTGGCTCCGAGCGGAGGCCATGGAGCCCGAGCTTCGCGTCCGCCTGGCGGCCCGCTACCGATGGTGGCGGCGGGCGCCGGGCACGTGGGGCAGCCGGCCCGATCTGGCGGTGGCCTTTCTCGAGCGCTCGGTGGAGCTCACGCGGGTCGGCGGGGTCGTCGCCGTGCTGATTCCCGCCAAGATCGCCCGCGCCACCTACGGCGCCGACGCGCGTCACGCCCTGGCTTCCACCACGACGCTGATCGCGCTGGCGGATCTCACCGGTCGCCCCGAGGCGGCATTCGACGCCACCGTCTACCCACTCGCCCTCGTGGCGCGGCACACACGCCCACCGCCCAGTCATCGCGTCCGTAGCCGGCTTGCGACGGGCGGCCCGACCATTCGACAGGCGCGTCTCGCGGGCGGCGGACCATGGATCATGTCCGGCGACCGGCTGCAGGCGTGCCTCGCCGACCTCCGGGCGGAGCATCCGCGGCTCGATACCGTGGTCCGGTGTCAGCTGGGGGTAAAGACCGGGGCCAACCGGGTGTTCCTCGATCCGCCGCTGGCGGATGGCCCGCTGATCCGGTGGGCGGTCCGGGGACGGGACCTGTGCGGGCTCGTGGTGCGGCCTCGCCGCCGGCTGCTCTGGACCCACGGCCTCGACGGCTCGCCGCTGCGCGAGCTCCCGCCCGACGTCGCCACCTATCTGGCCCGGCATCGTAGCGCCCTGCTGCGGCGGGTGGACCACGCGAGCGGGCCGCCCTGGACTCTGTTCCGCACTCGAGCGGCAACGGCCCCGCACCGGGTGGTCTGGGCCGACGTAGCACGCTCGCTCTCGGCGGTGGCGCTCACCGGAGCGGAGGATGTGGGCCTCGTGCCACTCAACAGCTGCTATGTAGCCCCGACCAGCGATGCGGCGACGGCGGGGCGGATTGCCGCCTGGCTCAATACCACCTGGCTACGAGCGGCGGCGCGGGCCGAGGCGCTGCCGGCGGCCGGGGGTTATGCGCGGTTCAACGCCACTACGGTCGGCGCCCTGCCGCTGCCGGCGGCGGTGCTCGCCGACACGCGGCTCGACCCCATGGCCCGCGAGGGCCGCATGGGCGCCCCGATTCAGGACCTTCTCGATGACCTCGCTGCCGAGCATCTCGGGCTCGCGCGCACGGCCCGGACGCTGCTTCGCCGGGTTGCTGCGGAGCGCGCCGAGCATCGTGGCTGAATCGCTGACAGCGGTTGCCGACCCCCTGGCCACCGGACTCCGCGCCGGCCCCTGGAGTACGCCGGACCAGGTGGCCGCGGGCGTAGCACACTCGCTCGGCTTCGAGTCCGCTCCGGCCTTGCCGCCGACGTGGCTGCGCCCCGCGCAGGTTCCCAGCTTCCGCCGGCTTCTCGCGGCGCTGCACCGACACCGCGGCGCGCTCCTGGCCGACCCGGTGGGAAGCGGGAAGACGTTCGTCGCACTGGCGGTGGCGGCGGCCCTCACTCCTGGGCGACCAACGGCCTGTCTCGTGCCCGCGGCGCTGATCGATCAATGGCGCGCTACGGCCGAAGCCGTGGGGGTTCCGATCGTCCTCGGCAGCCACGAGGCCGCGAGCCGCGGCCGACTGCCCGATCGTGACCGAGGACTGGTGCTGATCGACGAAGCCCACCGGTTCCGCCATCCGCAGACCCGGCGCTACCGCCGGTTGGCGCCCTGGCTGGTGGGCCGTCCGGTCCTGCTGATCAGCGCGACACCGGTGGTCAACCGGCTCGACGACCTGCTCCACGTGCTGCTCCTCGCCGTGAGGGACGATACGCTGCGATTCGACGGGGTCCTCTCGCTGCGTGCGGCCCTGGCTCGGGGCCAGGGGCTCGGGTCACTGGGCCGGCTCATCGTGGAAGCGCGCGGCCCCGTCGAACAGCCGGCGCGCATCGGGGGCGCGAGCCATCCGACCGAGCGTGAAGTGGTCGTCGCCCGGGAGGGCTTGAGTCTGCTGGCCGGGCTTAGGCTGTCCCAGCATCCGCCGACGGCGGCCCTGGTGCGCTCCGTGCTCCAGCGCGCCGCCGGATCCAGTCCGGCGGCACTCGCGGCAGCGCTGCGGCGCTATCGCGGCCTGCTCCTCCATGCCAGGGACGCGAGAGACTCGGGCCATCCGCTCTCCCGGCGCGAGCTGCGCCGGTTTACCGGCAGGCTCGACGACCAGCTGGTCTGGTGGGAGCTCCTCCCCGGGCGGACCGAAGAGATCGAGCTCGACTTGGACGATCTCCCGGCGATCGAGATGGCGGTCCGGACCGCGGCGTCCGCCGAGGCGGAGCGGGATGACAAGTGCGGGCGACTGCGCACGCTCCTGGCCGACGGGACGTCGAGCCTGATCTTCACCTCGTCGCGGGATACGGTCCGCTATCTGCGCGATCGGCTCGCCGACCTTTCCCCGGCCTGGTGCACCGGATCCCGCGCGGGCCTGGGGCACACTCCGCTTCCCCGGCGCACCGTGCTGGGCTGGTTTCGCGAGGGCCCGGGAGCATGCCTGCCACGGCCCGAGAAGGTACGTCATCTCCTGGTGACCGATGTGGCGGCGGAGGGTCTCGACCTTCAGCGGGCCGGCAGAGTGGTCCACTACGACCTGCCGTGGACCCCGATGCGCCTGGAGCAGCGTGAGGGTCGCGCCATCCGGCTGGGCTCGACCCATACCACGGTCAGCGTGGTGCGCTTCGCTCCGCCCGCGCCGATCGAGGGGGCGCTTCGGCTGGAGCGGACGCTGGCGCGAAAGGCAGGCCTGCCCTCGCGTGTCGGCCTCGGGGCCGGCGGCCGGGGCCTGTGGCGCTGGCGGACGGATCTGGCGGAGATGCTGGGCAAGGGAGACGATCGTGCCGGGACGGCCATGGTGCCGTGCGATCCACCTGGTGTGCTGGCGGCCTTCAGCCTGCACGGGATCGACGCAGGTCGTGAGATCCGGCTCGCCGGGTCGGTGGTGTGGGTCTCGCCAGACGGGACCTGGACCGAAGACGAGGCGACCATCGCGGCCAGGCTCGCGGCGGCTGTCGATTGCTCGAGTGTAGCCCATCCGGCGTCGGCGCGGCTCTCCAGTGGGATGGCCTTGCTGGCGGCCCCGATCCGCGCCCGGCTGGCCACCTGCCAGGGCGCCCGATGGCTGACCCCGGTCCTCGCGCCGCCGGCCCGCGCCGCGGCCACGCGTATTCAAGGCGAGATCCGAGCAGCGGCTCGACGGCGCGACCACACCGCCCTCGAAATACTGGAACGCGCGCTGGCCTTCGTGGGTGGGGGGCATACCGCAGGCGAGGGGATGCTGCTCGAGCGGCTCGCCGCGCTCGGGGACCAGGAGTTCTGTCGCGGACTCCGCAGGCTCCCCGAGCCCTCACCCCGGTGGAGCGTCATCGAGGCGCGGCTGGGTGGTGTTCTCCTCTTCGGTCCGCCGGAGGGGTGAACAAGGGGTCGAGCCCCCGTCTACGCAACCCGATGGGCGCCGGCTACGTTTCCCCGATGACGACGCTCCGCACCGTGCTGTTCGATCTCGACGGCACGCTCATCGATTCGGTCCGCCTCA
>DASSML010000381.1:0-3198 GCA_035688895.1 Gemmatimonadales bacterium | reverse complement strand
CGCTCGATGCTCGACCAGGGGCTCACGAACCGCACGCCGGGCAGGAGGGCGGTCGAGTCCACCGAGCCGAAGGCGTGGCGGACGCCGACCTGCCCGGCATCGATCACCACGACCGTCGAGGTGAGGACGAAGCCGAGGCCGACGAGTGTCATGAGCCAGCCGGCGCCTCGAAGGAGCGCGGCGCTGGGGCGCGGTCCGGCGGACGAGCCGCGCAGACCGGCCGCCGCCGTGAACAGGAAGAACGCGGCGAGCAGGATCGCCCCGCCGAGAATGAGCGAGCCCATGGAGTCTCCGCTGGCCAGGGATGCGGCAAAGCTACGGACTCGCGCTCGCCGCGCAACGTGCGAGGCGACGGCTGGTCAGAGGCCTTCCACCGGAGCCATGCTGCCTAGTAAACTTCCCGCGCCAAAACGTATGCAGGACAGGTGTCCGAGTGGCTGAAGGAGCCGGTCTCGAAAACCGGTATACCGGCAACGGTATCGTGGGTTCGAATCCCACCCTGTCCGTCCCCCCTAGTTGCTCTCCAGCGAAATCTCCGCTCTCCTTCCCGGCATGTCGTCTTCGACCGCCGACGCCGTCGTGGGCTCCCTGCTCGGCCTCGCGCTGGGCGATGCGCTCGGCTTCGTGGTGGAAGGTGAGCCACCGGCCGAGGCCGCCGCGTACGTGGCGGACTGGGTACGGCCTGGTCGTGTGGCGGAGCGCGGCCGCCGAGGCTACCGATTCGGCCAGTACAGCGACGACACCCAGCTCGCTCGAGAGCTGCTGGCGAGCCTGGTGGACAACGGCGGGGTCTGGGACGCCGCGGTCTTCGCCGGCAGGATCGCGCGGCTTTTTCAGCAGGGGCGCGACGTGGGAGCCGGTCCGGGAACCCGCACCGCCGCACTGCGCATCGCGGCCGGGATTCCATGGGCGGAAGCCGGGACGCCGGCCCCGTACGCCGGCAACGGCGCGGCCATGAGAGCCGGACCGCTCGGGGCGCTGTATGCCGATCGCCCAGAGGAGCTGCGCCGGATCGTGGTGGAGCAGAGCAGCGTGACGCATCGTGATCCGCGCTGCGCGGCGGGGGCGCTGGCCATCGCCGGCGCCACGGCGATCGCTTCGACGGGGTTGACCCTCGCGCCGGACCGACTGCTCCAGACAGTGGCGGCCTGGGTCGAATCGGTCGATGCCCGAACGGCGGAAGCACTCGCGTCGTTGGAGCCGCTGCTCGCGCTCGAGCCCGCGGCGGCAGCGGCGAGGATCAGAGGACTCGACCCGGCGCCATCCTCGACACCGGAGATCGGCTTCACACCCTTCGTCACCACGACCGTAGCCTGGAGCCTGTACGCCTTTCTGCGCTCGCCCGACGACTACCTGCTGTCGGTCTGCACCGCGATCTCGGCGGGTGGGGACACCGACACGACGGCGGCAATGACGGGCGCGATGGCCGGCGCTCGAGGCGGACCGTCTGGCCTGCCATCGGCACTCGTCGCCCTGGTGGAGGATCGGGGGGCCTGGCGCGCGACCGAACTGGAGCAGCTGGCCCGGCGCTGTTTGGGCGTGCCATCGTAGTGAGCTCTAAGGGTTGCTGTTAGCCAACCTTAGTGCCCACTGGCTCAAGTGGTTTGTAAGCCTGGCTGGCCGGCGTGACCGCCACTGCTGTCGCTGGGCAGGATGCTCGAACTCCCGTTCACCCCGAGTGCGCGGGTCGTCCTGGCAGTGCCGACGCGTCATGCGGAAGACATCGTGCTGGCAGGCGATTGGGGGACCGGCGCGGGTATCGCCCGCGCGCGTCGGGTGATTATGTTCTGTTCTTTCCCGGCCACCCCCAGCCAGTGAGGCGCAGCGCTCCGTGACCACCCCCACCCGTGTGTCTATGCCTACCCGCGTGCTCGACCCGGACAGCCCGAACCCCGAGCGGATCGACTCGATCTTCGGCAGTGACGTCTTCTCGCGGACCATGATGCGGCAGCGCCTCCCCAAGGAGGTCTACCGCAGTCTCCTCCGCACGATCGACCGGGGCGAGCCGCTCGACCCGGCCGTGGCCGACGTGGTGGCGGCCTCGATGAAGGACTGGGCGATCGAGAACGGCGCCACCCACTACACCCACTGGTTCCAGCCGCTCACCGGGCTTACCGCCGAGAAGCACGACTCGCTGGCTGCCCCCGACGGCAACGGCGGAGTGGTATTCAACTTCTCCGGTTCCGAGCTGGTCCAGGGGGAGCCCGATGCGTCGAGCTTCCCGTCGGGGGGCATCCGGGCCACCTTCGAGGCCCGCGGCTACACCGCCTGGGACGCGACGAGTCCGGCCTTCCTCATGCGGGGCGACAACAACGTCACCCTCTGCATTCCGACCGCATTCGTCAGCTGGACGGGCGAGGCGCTCGATACCAAGATCCCGCTCCTCCGCTCGGTGGAGGCGCTGTCCAAGCAGGCGCTCCGCATTCTCAGGATCTTCGGCACCGACGCGGATGTCTCCCGCGTGCACACGACGGTCGGTCCCGAGCAGGAGTACTTCCTGGTGGACCGGGAGCTCTACTTCAAGCGGCCCGATCTGCTGATCTGCGAGCGCACGCTGTTCGGCGCCAAGCCGCCCAAGGGGCAGCAGCTAGAGGACCACTACTTCGGCGCCATTCCGCCCCGGGTGCTCGCCTTCATGGCCGAGTCCGAGCGGGAGCTCTATCGCCTGGGCGTGCCGGTCAAGACCCGGCACAACGAAGTGGCGCCGGGCCAGTACGAGATCGCCCCGCTCTTCGAGCCGAGCCACATCGCCAGCGATCACCAGATGATCATCATGGAGACGCTGAAGCGGGTGGCCCAGCGGTACGGGCTCCAGGCGTTGCTGCACGAGAAGCCGTTCGCCGGCGTGAATGGCTCGGGCAAGCACAACAACTGGTCGATGAGCACCGACACCGGCGTCAACCTGCTGGACCCGCAGGACGACACCCACACCAACATGCAGTTCCTGGTGTTCCTGGTCGCGACCATCCGCGCTGTGGATATGCACGGCGATCTGCTCCGGGCCTCGATCGCCTCGGCGGCCAACGACCACCGTCTGGGCGCCAACGAGGCACCCCCGGCGATCATCAGCATCTTCCTGGGCAAGATGCTGACCGACATCCTGGAGCAGGTCGAGAAGGGGCTGCCCAAGCGCACCATCCGCGGGGGCACGCTGGACCTCGGCGCCCGCACGCTCCCGATGCTGCCCCGCCACTCCGG
>DASSML010000380.1:0-5976 GCA_035688895.1 Gemmatimonadales bacterium | reverse complement strand
AGTCTCGAGCAGATCGGAGTGTCGGTGGAATCGCAGCGCGGCACGGCCGCCGCGTCGGTCCCCAGGGGCACCCGGGTCCGGCTGAAGACCGCCTAGCCCTTACTCCGCTTCCGCCCGTCCGAACATCAGGCGGATGAGCGGCAGGTCCTCTCGCTGGGCGATCACGTAGACGTGATCGCCCGGCTGCAGCACCGTCGCCCCCTTGGCGGGAATCAAGGCATCGCCGCGGACGATGAGCGCCACCGCGGCTCCCTCGGGAAACTCCAGCTCCTCCAGCGCCACGCCGGCCACCGCCACCGCCTCGTCGATATAGAAGGAGAGGAGCTCTCCCCGGAGCGGCATGCGTGACTCGACCGCCAGTACCGCCTGCGGGGCGGGCGGCTCGGGGGAGTGCAGCCCGAGCCGCCGAGCCGCCCAGGCGATGGTCGCCCCGGGCACGACGGCGCTCGCGACCACGATGAAGAACACCAGGTCGAAGATCCGTCCCGCTCCGGGCGCTCCGGCCAGCACCGGAAAGGTCGCCAGCACGATGGGCACCGCGCCCCGCAGCCCGGTCCATCCGATGAAGAGCTGCTCCCGGGCCGCGTAGCGGAACGGCAGCAGCAGCAGCGCGACCACGGCAGGCCGGATGGCGATCGCCAGCACCAGGGAAAGGGCGAGCCCGACCACCGCCACCTCGAGCAGGCGAGCGGGAGAGACCAGCAGGCCGAGGATGAGGAACATCGCGATCTGGCTGAGCCAGGCCAGCGCGTCGTGCACCCGCAGGAGGCCGGCGCGGAAGGGAAGCGGCCCGTTGCCCAGCACCAGTCCCGCCACGTAGACCGCCAGGAACCCGCTGCCCAGTGCCAATGTCGCCACGCCGAAGGCGAGGAACGCGACGGCCAGCGTCAGCGCGGGGTAGAGCCCGCCGCTGCTGAGATGGAGCCGCCCGAGCAGGAGGCGGCCGCCGTACCCCACGCCGAGCCCGACCACGCCGCCGACCACCAGATGGAGCGCGATCTCACCCGTGATGGCGAGCGGGGAAAGGTGCGCGGGGTGGAGCAGGTTCTGGGTGAGCGTCGTCGTCAGGATGACGGCCATCGGGTCGTTGGCGCCCGACTCGACCTCCAGCGTGAGCCCGACCCGTCGCTTGAGGTGGAGGCCGCTGCCGCGCAGCACGGCGAAGACCGCGGCCGCGTCGGTGGACGACACCACCGCGCCGATCAGGAGCGCCTCGCTCCAGTCGAGGCCGAGGAAGCGGCCGGCCGCGGCCACCAGGGCGGACACCAGCACGACGCCGAGCGTGGCGAGCAGGCCGGCCGGGGCCCAGACCTTCCGCACCGCGCCGACCGGCGTGCTGAGGCCACCGTCGAACAGGATCAGGGCGAGGGCGATCGCTCCGAGCCGGAAGGCGAAGCGGTAGTCCTCGAACGCGATGCCGCCGATTCCCTCGGAGCCCGCCACCATGCCGACCAGCAGGAAGAGCAGCGCGATGGGCACGCCGGCCCGCTGCGAGGCGCGACTGAACACGACGCTCACCGCGAGCAGCAGCCCGCAGGTCGTCAGCAGCAGTGCGGTGGCGTTGGGCTCGGCCGTGTTCATGGTTCAGGTTACCATCCGCCTGGCGGCGCACGCCAGACCGAGTCCATACTTGTGCCCATGACCCACGAAAGCTTCGCCGCGACGCTCGCCCTGATCGGGCTCGTGATCCTGATCGCCTCGCTCCTCTCGGGCGTGGTGGAGCGGACCGGCATCCCCCAGGTCGCCATCTTCCTGCTCCTCGGCGCCGTGCTTGGCCCGGCGGGGCTCAAGCTGGTGGAGCTGTCGCTCGACTCTCCGGCCCTGCAGGTGATCGCCACCCTCGGTCTGGTGCTGGTGCTGTTCAGCGACGCGATCGGCCTGGACGTGGGTGAGGTGAAGCTGCAGCGGCGGCTCGCGGTGCTCATCCTCGGCCCGGGCACGCTGCTTCCGGCGGCGCTCATCGCGCTGGCGGCCTGGTGGCTTCTCGCCCTCCCTGCTCCCGCGGCTGCAATCCTCGGCGCGGCGCTGGCCAGCACCGATCCGGTGCTGCTGCGAACGCTGGTGCGCCACTCGGCCCTCCCGCCGTCGGCGCGGCTCGGCCTCCGGCTCGAGAGCGGGATGAACGACGTGATCCTGCTGCCGATCGTGGTGCTGGCCATGCTGGCGCTTCGGGCCAGCGGACCCGCGCCCGCGTGGGAGATCGGCAGCCGTGCGGTTGGGTTGTTCCTGCTCGGTCCGGCGCTCGGCGCCTTCTCGGGATGGGCCGGCATTTCGCTGCTCGACCAGGTGCGCCGTCGGGTGGGCGTCCGGCGCGACTACGAGTCGCTCTACGCCCTGGGCGTGGCCTTCACCGCCTTCGCGGCGGCCGAGGCCATGGGGGGCAGCGGATTCCTCGCCGCCTTCGCGGCCGGATTGGTCATCGCGGCTCTCGATGTGGAGCTCTGCGACTGCTTCCTCGACTACGGCGAGGCGTCCGCCGAGATGTTCCTGCTGCTGACGTTCGTGGCGTTCGGCGCAGGGCTCATCTGGACCGGCCTGGCGCAGGCGACCGGCCCCACGCTGCTCTTCGCCGCCGTGGCGCTGTTCGCGCGCACCGTGGTGATGATCCCGGTCCTCCGGCTGGCCCGGCTGGATCCGGGTGCCTGCCGGATCATCGCCTGGTTCGGCCCCCGAGGCCTGAGCTCGCTACTCCTGGTTCTGCTGCCGGTGTTCGCCGGCGTCCCCGGGTCCGACCGGCTCTTCGCGATCACCTGTCTCGTGGTGCTGCTCTCGGTGGTAGTGCACGGGGGAGGGATCGCGTGGTTCCTGGGAAGGCTGAGGGGAGGTGGGGAGGTGGCGCGGTCGCTAGGTGGTTCGGAGGCGGAGGCGCCCGTGTCGACAGTTGCTGTGCTGGAGGCGGCTGCCCCAGCAGCAAACGATACGGCGCCGACCTCCGGGCCACCGACCCACTTAGCCACCTTGCCACCGGGTGAGCGCATCACCATCCCCGAAACCCTCGCCCTTCAGGCCGCCGGCGAGCCGATCGTCCTGCTCGACGTCCGCACCGAGCGGAGCTACCGTGAGAGCGCCAAGATGGCCGCGGGCGCGCTCCGCTTCCCCCCCGACGACGCCGTACGACTCGCCCGAGAACGTCGCCTCGACCGCAACGCGATTCTCGTCCTCTACTGTACCTGACAGGACGAAGCCACAAGCGCCCGGGTGGCGCGAGAGCTTCGTCAGGCAGGCTGGGCCAAGGCCAGGGCGCTCACCGGCGGGTGGGCGGCGTGGCACGCGGCCGGGCTGCCCGTCCGCCAGAAGCAGTAGCCCCGCGTACCAGGCTCCGGCACACCCATTGCCCCGGTCACCGTGGTCGCACCACGGGGCCTCCGCGCACCGGGGTGCACCGATCCCGCTAAATCACTGTCCGACGCAGGGTTCGGACGAGCCTACGCTCTTCCCGTTACCGGAGGCGATCTCATGCGTGTCCTGCATTCCGCAACGCGCGCCCTCGCACTGGCCGCGCTGGCCGCACTGGCGGTCGGATGCAGCAAGGATTCCACTGGGCCGGCGGACTCGCCGTTCGACCCGGCCGGCACGAGCAGCGACCTGAGCGCGGTGAACTCCTCGTTCGACAGCCCGGCGCTCATGAGCTTCGACGCCGCCTCCGAAGAGATCTCCCTGACCACCGGCGGCGCGGCCGCGCTCGCCCTGCAGGCCCGGCCCACCGCGGCGCTCGCGACCGGCGGCAAGGCCTCGGCGATGCGCTACGCCGGCGCGCTGGCCAAGGCACTGAGCCGCGGGCCGCGCCCGTCGCTCGCGGTGGCCGCCGCGGCGATTCCGCCCGACCTGCTCGGCACCACGTTCGTGTACGACGTGAGCGTCCAGCACTACGCCGCCTCGGACCTGACCGGCGCGCCGGCGAACGGCCTTCGCTTCCTGCTCTACGCGGTGAATCCGGTGACCGGGGTCCCCACCGAGCCGCTCACCGAAGTCGGCTTCGTGGACGTGGTGACGACCCAGACCACCAGCTCGGCGTCGGTCAACATCGTGGTGGTGTCGGACAACACGACGTACCTCGACTACAGCGCCAAGGTCACGGCGAACTCGAGCACATCGGGCACCATCGGCGTGTCGGGCTATGTGACCAACGGCCATGACCGGGTGAACTTCGATCTCGACAATCATGTCACCTTCGGTGACAACACGATGGACCTGACGCTGGACTACGTGCTCACCGTGCCGACCCGGGGTGGCTTCCGCATCGACCTCGAGGCCGACGCCACGACCTCCGACGTCACGAACAACACCACCGTCGACCTCGACCTCACGGCGCAGGGACAGCACGGGACCGTGCGGATCACCGGCAGCGAGACCAACAACACCGGCACCTTCCAGGTCAAGGTGAACGGCGACCTCTTCGCCACCATCGATGTGACGGCCGGCAGCCAGGTGACGGTGACCGGCAAGGATGGCCAGGCGCTCACGGCCGACGAGCAGGCCGCGCTGCAAGACGTCTTCAGCATGTTCGGCGGCGGGCTCGCCTTCTTCGTCGGTCTGGGGCCCATCCCGGCCTTCTGACCTTCCCCTGAACGCACGCGCGCCCCGCCGGCCTGGCCGGCGGGGCGCGTCGTTTTCGGGTCAGGCGCTGCTCAGGACCCGAGCCACCCCTTGGCGCTCACCAGCTCCCGCACCAGGTCCTCGCTGGTCCGGTCGGCCGCCTCGGCCGCGAAGTTGGTGACGACCCGGTGCCGGAGCACCGCGGGCGCCACCGCCCGCACGTCGTCCAGGTCGGCGAGCGGCCGGCCCGCCATCGCGGCCCGCGCCTTGGCGCCGAGCACCAGGTATTGGGACGCACGGGGGCCGGCGCCCCATTCCACGTATTCCTTGATGAAGGAAGGGGCCCCGGCATCGGCCGGGCGGGTCATCCGCGCCAGGGTGACCGCCGAGCGGATGAGTCCCCGACTCACCGGCACCCGCCGCACCAGCTCCTGCATCGAGAGCATCGAGGGCGCGTCCAGGACGGCGTGGAGGGCGCCGCGGAGGGCCCCCGTGGTCTGCTCCACGATCGCCTCTTCCTCGGCCTGGCTCGGGTAGGTCACCCGGAGCTCGAGCATGAACCGGTCGAGCTGGGCCTCGGGCAGCGGATAGGTCCCCTCCTGCTCGATCGGGTTCTGGGTCGCCAGGACGAAGAATGGGTCGGGGAGCTGGTAGGTGGTGCCCCCGGCGGTGATCTGGTGCTCCTGCATCGCCTGAAGCAGCGCGGCCTGGGTCTTGGGCGGGGTGCGGTTGATCTCGTCGGCCAGCACCACGTTGGCGAAGATGGGCCCGTGAACGAACCGGAAGGCGCGCTTGCCGGTGGTGAGGTCTTCCTCGATGATGTCGGTGCCGGTGATGTCGCTCGGCATGAGGTCGGGAGTGAACTGGACCCGGTTGAACGACAGCTCGAGCGCCTCCGCCACGGTCTGCACCATCAGGGTCTTGGCCAGCCCCGGCACCCCGATGAGCAGCGCGTGCCCCCCGGACAGGATGGCGGTCAGAATCCCGTCGATCACCTCGTCCTGGCCGACGATTCGCTGTGCCACCTGCCCCCGGAGCCGCGTGATCGCCTCAACCAGCCGGGCAAGCTGGCGGACGTCGTCGTTGGCGGTGGGTGCGGCTTGGGTAGCGGTCATGGATGCAGGGACGCTCGGTCGGAAGGACGCAGGGACGCGCGGTCGCAGGGGCGCTGGGTGAAGACGCGGTGTTGATTCATGGACGTTAGCCTGGTCACCGGATGCACGCCAGCGACGGCTCGCACAGAGGGCGCACGTCCTTGCGCTGCCCTACGTCGGCGTTAGCGCCCCCACGCCCCCGCGCGCGCCTTGCTTGCGAAACTTTTCACAAACTCCTACTTTTGCCCCGTGACCAACTCCGATCCCGGCGACCACAAGGACCCGGGGCCGATGCGGTACGCCGGGCTGGGGGTGCAGCTCGCCGTCAGTCTTCTGGTCTTCGTCC
>DASSML010000379.1:0-4128 GCA_035688895.1 Gemmatimonadales bacterium | reverse complement strand
AGCCGCTGCTTGGTGAGCGCCACCAGCTTGCCGTTGATCCGGGCCCGGAAGACATCGCCCGCCTTGATATGCAGGTCGGAGGCGCCGCGCTCGACCGCGGCCTTGATGATCTTTTCCATGCTTCCTCGGGACCGAGTAGTGGTCGCGGCGCTAGTCACGCACCGGAGCCAGGAACCCCATGCGCTCTCGCACCCCCCGCATGGTCTCGCCGGCCAGACGACGCGCCGTCGCGGCGCCGTCGCCCAGGATCTGCTCGACGCGTCCAGAATCCTGCTGCAAACTCAGGGCCCGCTCGCGGATCGGCGCCAGCGTGTGGATCATGTTGTCGGCGAGCTCCCGCTTGCAGTCGAGACAGCCCCACTTGGCGCCCCGGCAGTTGTCGGCCACTCGCCCCACGGTCTCCGGCGGGGAGAAGTACTTGTGCAGGTGGTAGATGTTGCAGATCTCCGGAGTGCCGGGATCTTTGCGGGTGACCCGGGCTGGGTCGGTGACCGCCGGACGCAGCTTCTGCCAGATCACCTCGGGGGAATCGAGCAGCCCGATGGTGTTCCCCAGGCTCTTGGACATCTTGGCCTGGCCGTCGAGCCCCATGATCCGCTTGGCCTCGGTCAGGATCGGCTGGGGCTCGGGGAAGTAGTCGCTCCCTCCGCCGAACTCCGCGTTCCACTTCCGCGCCAGCTCCCGGGCCAGCTCGAGATGCTGGGTCTGGTCCTCCCCCACCGGCACCAGGTAGGCGCGGTAGAGCAGGATGTCGGCAGCCATCAGGACTGGGTAATTGAGGATGCCCGCCGGGACACTTTCGAATCGCTGGGACTTATCTTTGAACTGCGTCATCCGCTCCAGCTCGCCCACCGGCGTGACGCTGTTGAGCAGCCACTGGAGCTCGCTGTGCTCCGGCACGTGCGATTGTACGAACAGCACCGCGCGCGACGGGTCGATCCCGCACGCCAGAAGCCCGATCGCCATGTCGCGGGTCCGCTGGGCCAGCGATTCGTGCTCGTACTTTCCCGTGATCGCGTGCAGGTCCACCACGCAGAAGATGCAGTCGTAGCTCTGCTGCAGGTTGACCCAGTTCTGCACCGCCCCGAGCCAGTTTCCAATGTGGAGCTCGCCTGAGGGCTGAATCCCCGAGAATATGCGCGGCATGCCCGGCAAGTTACCCGGTTCGATGAGTGGCTGCAAGATGGTGTCTTCCTTAGACTTACTGCATCTGGCCGAGTCGGCGGCGAAGTCCGCCGCGGAATATCTGCGCGGGGTCGAGCGGCCCCGGGACCCGGGCGAGTGGAGCCGGAAGGGCGCGCGCGACTTCGTGACCGACGTCGACCGCACCGCGGAGCGGCTCATCACCGAGGTCCTCCTCGCCGCGGATTCGGGGGCGCGCATCGTGGGGGAGGAGCTGGCCCCCGATCTCGTCACCGGTGGATTAGTCTGGGTGGTGGACCCGCTCGACGGCACCACCAACTTCCTGCACGGCGTGCCGGCCTACGCCGTGTCGATCGCCGCAGCAGTGGATGGCGTGCTCGAGGCCGGCGTGGTGGTGCACGTCCCGCACGGCGAGACCTACCGCGCTCGGCGAGGCGGCGGTGCGTGGCTGGGCGAGCGCCGTCTGGAGGTTTCCTCGATCGCCGATCCGGCCGTGGCGCTCGTCGGTACCGGGTTCCCCTTCCGCGAGACCGATCGGCTGGACCAGTATCTGGAGCAGTTTCGTCGGGTGGCGACCCGGACCAGCGGCATTCGCCGGCCCGGCTCCGCCGCCCTCGACCTGGCCGACGTCGCCGCGGGCCGGGTCGAGGCCTTCTGGGAGCAGCGCCTCTCGGCGTGGGACATCGCGGCCGGCACGCTGCTCGTCCGCGAGGCGGGGGGTGTGGTCACCGATTTCGTCGGCCGGAACGTGGCAGTGGAGCATACCGGCATCGTCGCCGGGAATCCCCCGATGCACGGCTGGCTGCTGGAGCTGCTGCGATGAACGAGAGCCTGGGTCCGGGAGCCACGCTGGAGTGGTGGCTCGAAGCGCTCGGCGCGCCGACCGCGGCCCCGGGTGGCGGGGCGGCCGCCGCGCTGGGACTCGCGCTCGCGGCGGCGCTGGTGGAAATGGTCGGCGGCCTCACTCTCCGGCGTGAGGCTGGTCCGAGAGAAATCGAGACTCGCCATGCGATCCATCGCGGGGCCGAGCTCCGCCGGGAGGCTGTGACGCTGGCCCGGGCCGACGCCTCGGCGTTCGCCGCGTTCGAGCGCGCCCTCGCGCTGCCCCGGGACACACCCGAGGAGCGCACTGCGCGCGATCGGGCCAAGCGGGCCGCCTATCGAGAGGGCGCGCGCATCCAGCACGAGGTGCTGCGGCGATGCGTGGAGGCTGGGCGCCTGGGGGCTGACCTCGCGCGGTGGGGGCTGACCAGCGCACGAGGGGACGCGGCCACGGCGCTGTACCTCGCGCGCGCGAGCGCACGAAGCGCCGAGGCGTCGGTCAGGGTCGATCTGGCTGGCGAGGGGGACGACGAGGCGCGCCGGATGGTTGAGGCGTCGTCGGCGCTGTTGGCGGAGGTGGACGCGCTCTAGGCGGCGGTCAGGATCCGCGGGCCGTTGGCCGTGATGGCCACGGTATGCTCGAAATGCGCGGCCAGCGTGCCGTCGGCGGTGACCACGGTCCACTTGGCGCTGAGCGTCTTGGTGGCGGGGCTGCCCACCGTGATCATCGGCTCGATCGCGAGGGTCATTCCTTCCAGCAGCCGCGGGCCACGCTTGGGCGCGCCGTAGTTGGGCACCTGGGGCTCCTCGTGGAACCGGGTGCCGATCCCGTGGCCCACCAGCTCGCGTACCACGCCGTACCCGGCTCCCTCGGCCACCTGCTGCACCGCGTGTCCGATGTCCCCCACATGGTTCCCTACCCGGGCCGCGCCGATGCCGGCCTTGAGGCACTGCTCCGTCACGCTCAGGAGCCGCTCCGCCTCGGGCGCGATCCGTCCCACCGGAATGGTGGTGGCGGAGTCGGCGTGGAGGCCCTCGAGGTGCACCCCCACATCCACGCTCACGATGCTTCCCTCCGCCAGCACCCGGCGGCTCGAGGGGATCCCGTGGACGATCTCGTTGTCGATCGAGGTACAGAGGGTCTTGGGAAAGCCGTAGAGACCCTTGAAGGAGGGTGTGGCTCCTTCATGTCCCCGGATGAACGCTTCGGCCGCCGCGTCCAGGTCCTCGGTGCTCAGCCCCGGGCGCACCAGGGTGCGCATCAGCGCGAGCGTCCCCGCGACGATCCGGCCCGCGCGGGCCATGATGTCCACTTCCCGGGGAGACTTGAGGGTGACCATCGTGCCGCTATTGCTCCAGGATCTGGCGGACCCGGCGGGCGATCTCCTCGACCTTGCCGACCGCCGGCACCCTCCGGACACTGCCCCGCGCCTCGTACCAGGCCAGCACCGGAGCGGTCTGCTCCCGATAGGCGCGGAGCCGGGTGGCGACCGCGGCCGGATCGTCGTCGGCACGGCCCTCGACCTTCCGGCGGTTGTCCAACCGGGCCAGGATCTCCTCATCCGTGACGTCGAAGAACAGAACCGCGTCCATCCGCCGCCCCCGCTCGCTCAGGAGCCGCTCCATCCCTTCCGCCTGCGGGATGGTGCGCACCACGCCGTCGAAGATCACGCCGTGGGACGCCTCTGGTTTGGCCAGCTCGTCGCGGACCACGCCGAGGATGAGATCGTCGCCCACCAGATGTCCGGCCTCCATCACCGCCTTGGCCTTGAGGCCCAGCGGGGTGCCCCGCTTCACCGCGTCGCGGAGGAGGTCGCCGGTGGCGAACTTGGGGATGCCGAGGGTCTCGGCCAGGATGCAGCCCTGGGTGCCCTTGCCGGCGCCTGGGGGGCCCATGAGGAGGATGTCCATGCGCGTGTGGGATTCCTGAGCAGGTGAAAGGGGAAGGGGGAAAGGGGAAGGGTTCGCTGGGAGATCGACCAGTCTCCCTTCCCCTTTCCCCCTTCCCCCTTCACCGCCGCGTCACATATACCGCTGCTGCCGCCCCCGGAACTTGACCCGGCCGGTCTTCATGAAGCCGTCGTACTTCCGGAGCGTCCGGTGCTGCTCCACCTGCGCGATGGTATCGAGCAGCACACCCACCACGATCAGCACCGAGGTGCC
>DASSML010000378.1:0-15691 GCA_035688895.1 Gemmatimonadales bacterium | reverse complement strand
AGATGAGTCGGCGTCATGCTCGAAAACGTAATCGGGTCCCGACGTGACGCAGGCGTCCGATCCGATCCAGGCTCCCTTGGGCACCCAGGTGGACACTCTCATGCTGGTGCACCAGGTCGAGCGACGGGCCTGGGGTGAGGGCCGGGAAGGCGTCGTCCTCGTGCTGGGAACGTGCGCCGGTCGCATCGGCACGGCCCCGCTCTGAGGCGACCGGCAGGCCTGGGCGGACGGCCTCGTCCGTGGAACCATCGTGAGGGCCGCCGGCCGGATCGGATCCTTCCGTGGCGTTCGCCAGCTCGAGCTGTCCGGGCTTCGAATCGCCCCGCCTGACGCGGCGCCACTGCGGGCGCTGGTACCAGGTACGACCACCACCGCCGCCGACTGGACCCGGCTCGACGAAGCCCGTCGCGCGCTTCGGCAGCCTGGTCTCGGCCGAGTCCTTGGCTTGTTTTACGACGATCCCTCGTTCCGCACCGCCTACCAGGAGTGTCCGGCCAGCACCGTGGGTCACCACGCACGGCTGGGCGGCCTGCTCCAGCACACGGTCGAAGTCGTCACCATCGGGCGCGCGGTCGCGCTCGCCTCGGGAGCGGATCGCGAGCTGGTGCTGGCCGGCGCCCTGCTGCACGACGTGGGCAAACTGGAGGCGTACGCGTGGAGCACCGGCGTCTTCGAGCTGACCGAGGCAGGTGCGCTCCTGGGACACGTCGTCCTCGGCCTGCTGATGCTCGACCGCCGACTCGCCCGGCCGGTGCCGCCGCTTTGCTCCGACCGGGAGCTTGCGCTCCTCCAGCACCTGATTGCCTCGCACCACGGGAAACTGGAGCACGGCGCGCCGGTTCGCCCGATGACGCTCGAGGCGGAAGTGCTGCATTACGCCGACGACGCGAGCGCCAAGACGAGCAGCATGGCCGAGGCGCTGGCATCTCCCGAGTATTTCGCCGAGCATGGGCCGCTCAGCACCCGATCGATCTGGCAGGTGGATCACCGGCGGATCTTCCGTGGCCGAGGCGAGTGGGCGAGCGTCTCGGCGGTCGCAGGTGAGCCCTGATGAACGAGGAGAGACCCGAGGCGGGGTTAAAAAAAAGAACGGCCGCCTAGTCGTGGCTAGACGGCCGTTCCCGATTGGACTATCCAAGGGCGGGGCATTGCTGCCGCCGTTCTTCTTCCACCTGCCACCGGTTGGCTGGTACGCCGCTTCGGGAGGGCGAGGTAGAGCCTTGGTTCGATCCCCAGGCCGGATGGCCATCCCACCTGGTTCGTCCATTCGAGCGCTGCGAGTCAGATCGGGTCGCGGACCGACCTTTCGCACTGCACCCCGAGGCGCAAGATCGGGGCGGATGAAGCACGCGACTGGCTTCACCTGTTCGAGCCGGGGTGATCACCAAGATCAACGAATGCCTGAGCCCTTGGTTGCGTCGGCATTCTCCCCTGATATCCCGCTCGAACCCGCCTGCTGGCCGCCACTCAGACTCGGGGTCTCAGCACGTATCCAGCCGGCGCGTGGAGACTAAGATAGGGAGCCGCCACAATCGCGCAAGTGCCTGATTTTATTCGGGTTACGCCACTGAACCGCGGGGGGATTGTGGATTTCTAAACACCTTGGAGCCATCGTGCTACCGATTCGGTCCACACGATTGTGGAGATGTGTATCAACAACTGCACCCGAAGAAGCAGGTTTGAGACGGCCGGGTCAGCTCTCCAACCCGACTTCGATGTAGCGGTAGGTGGTCTCCCGGTCGGTGGAGGAGAAGAGACACCCGGCCGAGCTGGCGGCAAACCACCCGGCCACCAGAGGCCGAGGTCCATCCAGCTCCTGGATGATCGACCCCAGCCACCGCCGCAGGTGGCGCAGCTCGGGGGCGCGCCGGCCGAGGAGAGCCAGCAGGGCTCCGGCCCCCGCGGTCGCGCGGAGGAAGTGGGCCAGCGCATGGGCGCGCTGGGTGAACTCCACCGCCTTCACGCCGGGCTCGTCGAACAGGACCGCGCCCTCGAAGACGTCCATCGGCGGCGCGTCGAGCCGCGGGCCGAGGTAGACGAACCGACGTCCGTCCGCGCCGCGGCGCTCGATCACCGCGGCGGCTGTCTCGCTGGTGAGGCGGGCCGCGTGCAGTAGATCGTCGTCCAGCAGAATCCCCACCGCCCCCGTCCACTCCAGCGCGGCCAGCGCGGTCTCCACCGGGCAGCCGAGCGCATCATCGAATGCCAGCAGCCTGGGGGCTTCCCCCGCGCGCAGCACGAAGTGCGACAACCCTTCAGCCCGGTCGGTGAAGGTGCGGACCACCAATGTTTGCGGGGAGGTCATACCTGAATATAGATGTCCGCTGTCTGACGCGCAGCGACCCGATGGCTCCCTCGCACTTCCCGCGATACCTTTCCCTCTTACCGTTGGCCCGAGAGACGCCCGGATGCGTGTGGAGTGGACGTCATACAACTCGCCGATCGGCGCGCTCACCGTAGTCGAGTGCGAGGCCGGTCCGCTGGTGGTCGAGTTTCCCACCAGGGCGCTCACCGTCAAGTGGGCCGTCCGGCTCCGGGCCGCGGTGCCGGAGCTCCACATTTGCCAGGGTACCTGCCCCCAAACCACGGGCTGGCTGGACGAGTACTTCGCCGGGTCCGCCCGGCCTTTCCCCTACCCCGATCACCTGCGCCGCTGGTTCGATCTGTCCCCGGCCCAAGTTGCCGTCTTCAAGACACTTAGAAAGATCCCCCTGGGTGAGACCCGCTCCTACGATGACGTCGCGCGGGCCACCGGACTGCACCCCCGCCAGATCGGCTGGCTGGTCTCGGCTAACCACTTGGCGATTCTCATCCCCTGTCACCGGGTCGTGGGCAAAGACGGTGGACTGGTGGGGTACGGGGGAGGCCTCACCCGGAAACGCTGGCTGCTGGACCACGAGTTGAGGGCCGCAGGGGTCGTTCTGCGCTAGGCGACCATAGACATTGGGCCATATTGACAATTTTCGGACCGGGCATGACCTTAGGCCATGAATAGCGCGGTCCCGCCTTTGCTTTCCTGAGTCACCGCCGGCCGGTCGGAATACAAATCCGAGCGGCTCTTTTTTTTGGGGCTTTTTCACCCGGCCACGAGGGCTGGGGGTTTCCCCGGGGCCTGCGGGCTCCCATTTCAAGAGGTTGTGGCAATGGCGAAGGGCACGGTCAAGTGGTTCAACGACGCGAAGGGGTTTGGCTTCATCGCGCAGGAAGGTGGGAAGGACGTTTTCGTTCACCACACCGCCATCGTCGCGGAGGGATTCCGGTCGCTCGCTGAAGGCGACAACGTGGAGTTCGAGGTGGTCGAGGGTCCCAAGGGACTTCAGGCCTCCAACGTCCGCAAGGTCTGACCCCCGGCGCTCCGCGCCCTTTTCCGAACACTCCCGCACGGCTCGGCCACCTGGGCCCTCGCTGTTCCAGCGAGGGCTCTCGTGTCTCCGGCCCCAACCTCTCGAGACCAGCGGATGATCCTCCCCACCGCCCTGGCCTGGAGCGCCTGGTTCGCCCCGATCCCGGCGCTCGCAGCGAGTCAGCAGGATACCAGCGCGCTGCGCTTCCTCGGTGTCCGGGCCGGCGCGCCGTTGCAGGAGATCGCCGCCGAGGTGCGCCGGCGGGGCGGAACGCTCCACTGTGACCAGTCGAAGACCGATCCCCGGGTGCGCGAGTGCCGCGGAACGCTGCCCGGGGGCGCGGACCCGCGGGGCGTGGCGGTATGGGTGAGCGCGATCGACAGCGCCGCCGGGGTGATTGCACTGTCCGCGCCGGTGAGCCAGGCGACGCTGCGGACCTGGCGCGATCAGCTGACCCGACACTACGGCACCGTCGCGACGGCCACGCAAGGCAAGCAGATGATGATGCAATGGGTCCGGCGTGGGCGGATGCTGAGGCTCACCTGGCGGCCGGAGGGCGACGGCACGACCGCGTCGGTCAGCCTGGTGGACGGCCTGGTACTCGATCGTTGGGGCCAGGAGCGTGACGCGGACTCCACCCGCTGACCCTCACCTGAGTCGGATCAGAAAGCTCCCCTCCGAATCCTCCAGGAAGTAGTCCACCACCACACCGGCCGCCTCCCGCTCCGCCCGGAGCAGCGTCCGAACCCGAGTCCTGATCGGCGCCCCGCCGCCTCCCCGACCTCGCCCGGTCACGATTCGGACGACCCCCCCGGGCCGCGCCCGGGCCTGCGCCCGCAGGAACCGTAGCGCGTTCGTCGCCGCCTCCGCCACCGACTGACCATGCAGATCGAACACCGCGTCAGGGGACCGATGGGTCCAGTCAGCCGCCATGTCATGCCCCCAGCACCTGAGTACGCATTTTGCACTTCCGGCCCGGAGGAGACCGGTAGCAGATCGGTAAGATGTTCCCTGACAAGACCTTCCACAACCGCAGCCGGCCGGCGAACACTCCGGAGCCTCACTTGGCATTGTTCGATCAGATCGGGCGTATTGCCCCTCGTGCCGTCGCGCTGCTGATCGCCGCCCTGCAGGTCGGCTGCGCCAACGGCGGATCCGGACCGATCCGTATCGGCGTCGCGGGTCCCTTCACCGATCCGATCGGCCGCCCCATGCAGCTGGCCGCCGAGCTCGCAGCGGAGGAGATCAACGCCACGGGCGGCGTCGGCGGCCGTCGCCTCGAGCTCGTCATGCGCGACGACTACGCCAATCCCGACTCCGCCGTCTTCGTAGCCGGGGAGCTCTACGACGCCGGAGTGTCGGCAGTCATCGGACATCTCTTTTCCGACGCCACCTTGGCAGCGGCCCCGGTCTACAACGGCGGCTCCGATCCGGTCGTCGCCATCTCCCCGTCCTCGTCCGCCCCGGAAGTCTCGGCGGCCGGCCAGTACACCTTCCGGGTCTGCCCCAGCGACAACGCCCACGGCGCCGCCCTGGCGCTGTGGGTCCGCAAGCATCTTGGCTACCAGCGCGGCGCGGTGTTGTACCTCAACGATCCGTATGGCCGAGGCGTGCGCCGCACCTTCGTCGAGGAGTTCCTGCGTCTCGGCGGGGAGCTCGACGGCGTCGATCCGTATCTCGGAGATCGGCCTCCCGTCGGACCGTATCTCGACCGTCTGGCGAAGCACCGGAAGGTCGACTTCCTGCTGGTGGCCGGGAATCGGGGCGAGGCGGAGTCCATCATCAAGGACGCCCGCGCCCGCGGCCTCACCTTCCCGATCCTCGGCGGCGACGGCCTCGAGGGCATCGAGCAGTCCGGTGAGCTGGGCGAGGGCGTGTATTACAGCTCTTCCTACTTCGCCGGATTGCCCACACCCAGCAACCGCCGATTCGTCGAAGCCTACCGCCGCAAGTTTCCCGATGCCGGGGCACCCAACCAGCCCGCCGCCGCGACGTACGACGCGGTCTATCTCCTCCGGGACGTCATCGCCCGCTCGGGTCCGAGCCGCGAATCGGTACGTCGGGCGCTGGCCGGCGTCGGCAGCGCCACGCCGGCCTTCGAAGGGGTGACCGGCGCCGTGGCCTTCGACGCAGTCGGGGACGTACCCAACCAGAACGTCTACATCGGGCTGGTGCACCGGGGCCGGATCGAGGTCGAGAATCAGTCGACCGCGGTGGCGGAGGCTCAGTGAAGCCGATGCGCAGTCTGCGGAGCCGGATCGTCGCCGGCATGGTGGTCCTGATCGGGCTGGTCTTCGGAATCGCCGTGCTGGGTGTGACCTCGATTCGCTCGCTGGATGAGTCGGTCAACCAGGAGCTCGGCCTGCTCCTCGAGGGAACGGACCTGGGGAATGGGCTCGTCTCGGCCGTGTCTGCGGAGGTCCGCTCGGCGGAGCAGTATCTGGTGCGCCCCGGCGACTATCTCCGTGCCGAGATGCTGGAGCAGGGCGACTCCGCCTACGCCTTCCAACGGCGGTATCGCCGGCTCGCCTCGCTCACCACCTCCGACCGCTACATCGTCAACAAGATCGCCGACAACCAGGCGAAGATCGAAGTCGCCTACGCCATGGCGCACGCGCTGACCGACCTCGGTCGGCCGGACGATGCCCGGCGCATGGCGGAGCTGGCCCGGAGCCCTTCCGATACGCTGCTGGGCGACGTGCGCGCGCTCTCGCTCGCTCAGACCAGCCGATCGCTCTCGCGGGCACAGGAGCTCCGGCAACAGGCCAATCAGCGGCGGCAGACGATGTGGCTCCTGTTCATGGCCTCCTTCGGCATCGGCGTCTGGATCGTGCTCTGGACCGTGCGGATGGTCGACCGTCCGTTGGGCCAGCTGGTCGCCGCGGTGGAGCGCTTCGGCGGTGGCGACCTCCGGCCCTTGCGAGTGGAGCGGATGCCGACCGAGCTGGAGCGCCTGGGCGGCGCCCTCGATGATATGAGCGGGCGGCTCAGGAACGTCGTCGTCGCCGTCGTCGGCGAAGCCAGTCAGATCGGCAACAGCGCGAGCGACTTCTCGGCCATGAGCGAGGAGCTCGCGGCGAGCAGCGGCGAGATCTCGACCGCGATGGTCAAAGTCGCCACCAGCGCCGAGCAGCAGGTGCAGGGGATGGAGCGCGCCGACGCCCTGCTGCTGAGCCTGCGGCAGATCGCCGAGGCCAATTCGGCGGCCGCGGGACAGGTCGCGGCGCTGGGCGATCGGATCCAGGGGCTGGCCGCGCGCCATCGCGCGGACGTGGCCGCGGCGGGGCAGACGCTGCTCGACGTGCGCGAGGTCGTCCGCACCTCGGCCGACCAGGTGCAGGAGCTGGCCCGGTTCTCCGAGCCGATCACGGCCTTCATCGACCTCATCAAGCAGATCTCGTCCCAGACCAACCTGCTCGCCCTCAACGCCGCCATCGAGGCCGCGCGCGCGGGCGAGCAGGGCCGGGGCTTCGCGGTGGTGGCGGAAGAGGTGCGCCGGCTGGCCGACTCCAGCGCCACCGCCGCCGAAGACGTGGCCAAGACGATCCAGCAGATTCGGGCTCAGACCCGAAACGTGATCCAGACGATGAACGCGGGGTCGTCCAAGGTGGAGGGCATCGAGAGCGTGGCCACCGCGGCAGCCCGGGCCCTGGAGGAGATCTCGGAGGCGGTGGAGCAGGTGCACGGCGCGGCGGAGAACGTGGAGCGGGAGGCGGCAGCGAATCGGGAGATCGTCGAGCAGCTGGGCCGGCGAACCCAGGAGGTGAGTCAGGCCGCCACGGAGCACGCCTCGGCCAGCGAAGAGGTGACGGCCGCGGCGGAGGAGCAGAGTGCCAGCACCCAGGAGATGGCCTCGGCGGCCGGCGACCTGCTCCAGGGCGCCACCCGCCTCACCTCATTGATGCAGCAGTTCAAGACCTGACCTGGCGGCCGGCCGCGGCTAGCGCCGCTTGGCCTTGGCCGCCTTCTTGACCGCCTTCTTCTTGACCGCTTTGACCGGGCGCACCGTCTTCGCTTTGGCGCGGGCCTTGAGCTTGAGCGCCTTCTCCCGATCGGCCGCCCGCTCCACCCGCCGCTGCTCCGCGAGATGGACTTCCTGCAGCAGCCGATCGCCTTCCTCCTGACCCAGGAGTCCGCGGCGGGTCGCGTACTTCACCAGCTCGTCCGCATCTGCGACGTTGAATTCGGACAGTCGGGCCGCCGACCGGATGATGCTGCTCAACGCATCGGCCACCGGGCTCCGCAGGACGTTGGCGATCCCAGGCAACGTCTCCAGCAAGGTTGAGATCTGCGAACCGCCAAGTTCTGACACCACAATGTCCTCCTTCGCCGAGCGTCCAGGTAGGCGGGGGCGTCCGCCCCACGCAGCCGAATCTTCGCACCAAGAGAGTCCGTTAGCTAGTAGTAGCACTAGCTACTTTGTCAAATCGCATACAGCGACGCCCCGGGATCATTCCCGGGGCGTTGGCGGCTGCGGCGATCACTTGAGTTCAGCGAATGACGATCTCGCCCCGCTCGTCGTAGGCCCGATGGGTGAGACAGAAGAATCGATAAGTGCCCGCCGGCACCGCCGGGACCAGCACCCGGTAGGTCATTCCGGTGCGAACCAGCAGCGGGCCGCTCAGCTCGGCGGTCCGGCCCGGAAGCGCCTTGTTCCATGCCTGCCGAGTCGCCTCGTCCATACCCTCCGGCTCGAGGGAGATATTGTGGGGCGCACCGCTCACCACCCGAAACATCAGCACGTCGCCGGGCTTGGCGTTGATCGAGGCAGGTTCGAAGCGATAACTCTCGGCCTTCGGATCAGCGACCAGTCGCACTTCCCGCAACTCCTGCGCAGACGCATGCGAGCCGGACGCGACTGCGAGGCATACAACGGTTACGAGGCTACCGATCCACCTTTGCGCCCGCACCGGGGGTTTCCTAAATTGAGAGGGACGAGCGGAGCCGATCACGTCTGCCACCTGGGCTCCGCCGGGAAGGTGCAGCCGTGGGACGTCGTGGCATCAAGGAATACCGTGCACCGGAAGCGCTGATACTGATCGCGGCAGATCGGGACCAGAAACCACTGGTGTGCCCCTCCTGCAACGCCCCCAACATCGAACGAGTCCCCCAACGCTCCCTCGACGACGCCGCCGGCGGCCGAATCACTCTGCATTGCGCCTCCTGCGGACGGACCGCGGTCTACATTGCCCGCACGCTCAACCGAGCGTCGCTCCCCGAAGCGCCCCGCCCCCAACCGCACTGAACCCGCCTAGCGAGGCTGGGTGAAGATCCGGCCCCAGCGCACCGCGGTGACGATCGGCAGCGAGCGCCAGCTCGAGGGATCGTAGCTGAAGTACACCACCAGCGGCCGGCCCCGCACGTTCACGCGAGGCAGGAAGCCCCAGTAGCGGCCATCGTAGGAGCTGTCCCGGTTGTCGCCCATCATGAAGAAGGAATCGGCCGGCACGACGATGGGACCCCAGTCCTGCAGGTCGGGCTGGTAGCTGGCCGTGTCCCGCCCCACCACGTGGGGTAGCTGCCACTGGCGCATCTTGGCCCGCTGCATCGGATCTTCCGACCGCGTCGGGTCGCCGTGCAGGGCGTACGGTTCGTCCACCCGCTGGTTGTTGCGGTAGAGGACGCCGCCTTCCATGGCCAGGGTGTCGCCCGGTACGCCGATCAGGCGCTTGACGACCTTGAGCCCTTCCTCCTCGACCGAGTCGAAGACCAGGATGTCGTTGCGCCGCGGCTCCCGGATCGCAGGGAGCCGCGTCTTGACCAGCGGGACCTCGGCGCCGTAGAGCGCCTTGTTCACGAACAGGAAGTCCCCGATCAGCAGAGTGTTCTCCATGCTGCCGGAGGGAATCCGGAAGGCTTCCACCAGGAAGGTCCGGAGGAAGAACCACACCACCAGGGCCACGCCGATCGACTTGGTCCATTCCCAGAGCCAGCTCAGGAAAGGCCGGGAGTGCGCAGGCGGTACGGGTCGGGGACTCGGGGGCGCCGAGGAGGGTTGGGTACTGCGTGCGGTCATGCGCGGATCCGTCATACGGGAGGTCTGCAATATAGCCCCTTCGGGGGCTCAGCCGGCGCGAAGCGCTTCCAGGACCTTGCCCGGATGCCGCGCCGCGTTGGGCACCCGGGCCCAGTGGCGCCGCACCCGACCGTCGGGCCCGATCCACACGGTCGATCGGATCACACCCGTCACCCGCCGGCCGTACAGGGTCTTCTCGCCGTAGGCACCGTAGGCCCGCATGACCGAGCGGTCGGGGTCCGAGAGGAGGGGAAAGGGCAGCTGGTACTTGTCGGCGAAGGCCCGATGCGACGCCGCCCCATCGGGTGACACACCCAGGACTGTGACCCCGAGCGCGCCGAGGTCATTCCAGGCGTCGCGGAAGCCGCAGGCCTCCTTGGTGCACCCCGGCGTATCGTCTGCGGGGTAGAAGAAGAGCACAACGTTCCGGCCCCGGAAGTCGGCGAGTGAGACCCGCCGTCCGCCGGCGTCCTCGAGCGTGAATGGGGGCGGGGCGGTGCCGGGCTCCAGCACGGGTTCTCCCTAGCTTGCGGTATCCTTGCCGGCGGCCTCCCCGGCGTTCACCTCGGACGGGGTTGCCCGGGTCCGGTCGATCACCTTGGCCTGCACCGGGGCGCCCTCGGCCAACCGCTCCTGGCCGCCCACGACGACCTGCTCGCCCGCTTCGACGCCGCTCCGCACTTCGACCAGGCCCGGCGTGCGAACGCCAAGCTCCACCTGGCGCCGGGTCGCCTTCCCATCCTGCACCACCCACACGAAGCTGCTGCCCTGGATCGGCAGCACCGCATCCTCGGCGATGATCACCGCCTGCGGGCGCACCGCGGTCGCCAGCCGCACTTCGATGAACATCCCTGCCTGCAGCTCGCGCCGCGGGTTGGCCACCACCGCCTTGACCGTGATGGTGCGCCCGGGAAGCTGAACCAGCGGATCCACGAAGTCCACCCGACCGGTGAACTCCCGGCCGGTGAGCGCGGCCACCCGGAAGGTGACCTGCTGACCCACCTTGAGCTGGTCGGCGTAGCGCTCCGGCACCTGGAACGCGGCCCGCTGGGGCGAGACGGTCTGCACCATGACCAGCGGGCTACTGGTCGTGACGTAGTCACCCACACTCACATGGCGCTCGCCCGCGACTCCGGCGAAAGGTGCCCGCACGACGGTGCGGTCGAGCCGGACCTTGAGCAGCGCGAGCTGAGCTTCGGTGCTGCGGGAGGTGGCCTCGGCGTGCTCGAGCTCCGACTGGCTGGAGGCCTTCTGCCCCAACAGCTCCCGGGTGCGCGCCAGCGACTGCCGGGCAAGGTCCCGCTCGGCCTCTGCCTGGGCCACCTCGGCCCGCAGCTCGGCGTCGTCCACCTTGAACAGCGGGGTGCCCTTCGCGACCGTGGCGCCTTCGCGCACCAGGATCTCCGCGATGCGGCCTTCGATGTCGGGGCGAAGCTCGACCGACTGCATCGCCTCGATCTGGCCGGTCGCCAGAATCGCGTCCACCACGGTATCGGAGCGCGCCGCGACGACCTCCACCGGCATCGGCGGCATCCCGCCCCCACCCCCCGCGCCGGCGGCGGCGCCCTTCGACTTGCCTTCGGCTCCGTTACAGGCGACGGCCGCCGCGCCCAGGAGCAGGACGGGCAGCAGGTGCGGCCTGATGGTGTGCGTCGGTCTCACGAGGGGTTCCCGGAAAAGAGTCGGCGGCCCAGGATCGCCTCCAGCCCGGCGAGCGCCAGCCGGGTCTGGTAGCGGGCCTGGACCAGGTCGGCTTCCGATTGCGCCAGGTTCACCTGGGCATCGAGGAAGTCGAGGATGGTGCCGGCGCCGGCGCGGTAACGCAGCTCCTGCATCCGGTAGGTCTCCCGGGCCACGGTCACCGCAACCCGGGCCAGCTCCACGGCGGCCCGGAGAGCATCGTAGCCGTCGTAGGCGCGAGTCACGTCGCGGCGGACGGCGCCCTCGAGATCCTGGCGGATCGCCCGGGCCACGTCGCGATCGACCCGGGCCTGGCTGGCGGCGACCTCGCGCTGGCCGTCGTTCCAGAGAGGGAACGACACGCTGAACGTGAGCGAGCTGATGTTGGCGGCGCCGGGAAAGATCTGGGTGTCGTACCGCTGGTGCAGTCCGCCGATGCTCACGGTCGGGAGGTAGTCGCTGCGCATCGACTTGAGCGTCGCCTCCGCGGCGCGCTCGTCGGCCTGGGCGGCCCGATACTGCGGTCCCTGGTCCAGCGCGGAGCGCACGGCATCGGCCATGGTGATGGGGAGCTGCGGCGCCGGCGCGGTATCCATCGGCGCGGCATCCACCGGGCCAGCCACCCCGACTCGCCGGCCGAGATCGAGCCGGGAGGTCCGAAGGGCATTCTGCTGCCTGAGCACGTCCACCTGTGCCCGGGTCAGTTCCAGCACCAGCTGGAGGGAGTCGGTCGGGACGGCGGCGCCGGACGAGACTCGCGCGCGCGCCACGCCGAGGCCTTCCTTGGCCCGGGCCACCCGCTCGTCGGCGACCCGCTTGAGCTCCTGATTGACCAGGACGTCGTAGTAGCTGGACTCCGTTTCCAGCGCCGCCTGGTAGCGCTGCTCGACCTCGCCCGCTTCCGCGCTGGCCAGCTCCGCCTTGGTGCGCCCCAGCTCGGCGAACTTGCGAACGCTGAAGATCTCGTAGTTGGCGGTGGCGCGGCCTACGACGAGGGTGCTGGTGGGCACCGCCGGATTGGCCGGGTTGAAGAAGTCCTGGGAGTACTTGGTCTCGTCCAGCCCGACCGACACCGACGGCAGGATGAACGTCAGCATCGCGGCCCGCCGGGACCACTCGGCGTTGTCGATCCGACCCAGGGCCTGCACGTAGTCGGGATCGAGCTGCGCCGAGCGGCGGAGCGCGTCGCTCAGGGTCACCTGGGGCACCGTGTCCTGTGCCGGCACCGTGTCGGCCGTAGCGGCCTGCAGCACGAAGAGCAGGGCGAGCATCACTCGGCCTCCGCCGCCGGCGCCAGCTCCCCGTGCCGAGCCGGGGCCCGCCGACGAACCCGGGCCAGGCCGGCGTCGAAGAGCACGTAGACGACCGGGACCACGAACAGCGTCAGCATGGTCGAGAACAGGAGCCCGCCGACGATGGCGAAGCCGAGCGGCCGGCGGCTCAGCGAGCCGGCGCCGAGCCCGAGGGCGATCGGCAGCGCCCCCATGATCGTGGCCACCGAGGTCATGAGGATCGGCCGCAGCCGGATCCGCCCCGCCTCCAGCGCGGCGGACACGATGTCGAGCCCGCGTTCCTTGAGCTGGTTGATGTACTCGACCAGCAGGATCGAGTTCTTGGTGACCAGCCCGATGAGCAGGATCATGCCGATCTGGCTGTAGACGTTGATGGTCGAGCCCGCGATCAGCAGCGTGAAGAGCGCGCCGGTGACGGCGAGGGGCACCGCCAGAAGCACGGTGAAAGGGTGCACCAACGACTCGAACTGGCTCGCCAGCACCATGAACACCACCACCAGTGCCAGCACGAAGGCGAAGTAGAGCGAGGAGCCGCTCTCCTCCAGCTCGCGCGACTCGCCGGCCAGCGCGGTGCTGCTGCCGCGGGGCAGGACCTCCGCGGCGATGCGGTTGAGCGAGTCGAGCGCCTCGCCCAGGGTGAACCCCGGAGCCAGGCTGGCGGTGAGGGTCGAGGCCCGCACCCGATTGAAGTGGTTGAGCTCCCGGGGCCCCACGCCTTCCTGGACGTTGGCCAGCGCCTCCAGCTTGACCAGCTGACCACCGCGCCCGCGGACGTAGAGCCCGGTCATGTCGCTCGGCGTCGCCCGGGCCCGCGGGTCGAGCTGCACCATCACGTCGTACTGCTTGTTGTTCCGGGTGAAGGTGCTGGTCTTGTTGCCGCCCAGAAGGACCTGGAGCGTGGTCGCCACGTCGGCCACCGGCACGCCCAGGTCTTCCGCCCGGTCGCGATCGAAGGTGATGGTGAGCTGCGGTTTGTTGACCCGCAGGTCGCTGTCCACGTTGATCAGCCCCGCCACCTGGCGGGCCCGGGCGAGCAGGGTATCGTTGCCCCGCGAGAGCGAATCGAAGTTGGGGTGCTGGATGACGAAGTTCACCGGGTTGCCGAAGCCGAACGCCGGCGGATTGTTGGCGAAGGCGAAGATCCCGGGAATGGCGAAGAACTGGGGCTGCACCTCGCCGATGATCTCCTGGACCGAGCGGGTCCGGGTGGACCAGTCCTCCAGGTTGGTGAAGATGATGCCCCGGCTCACGCCGTCCCCGATGTTCACCACGCTGAAGTAGCTCTCGACTCCCTTGGTCTTGGCGAGGATCGCCTCGGCCTGGCGCTGGTAGCCGTCGGTGTACGCCAGCGAGGACCCCTCGGGCGCGATGATGAAGTTGAAGAACCACCCGCGGTCCTCGGGCGGGACGAACTCGCGCTTGAGGCCGCGGAAGGCGAACACCGCGCCTCCGGTGACCGCGAGGGCCAGGCCGACCACCGCCACCCGGTGCCGCAGGGCGAAGCCGAGGGCCCGGGCGTACCCGGCGGCGAGGCTGTTGAACCCCTGCTCCAGGGCCCGATAGAGGAGCCCGTGCCGGGGCGGCACCCGGAGGATCTTGGCGCACAGCATCGGCGTGAGGGTGAGGGCCACGAACCCCGAGATGATCACCGAGCCCGCCACCGCGATGCCGAACTCGTTGAACAGCCGTCCGGTCGAGCCTTTGAGGAAGGCCAGCGGGGTGAACACCGCCACCAGCGCGATGGTGGTGGCGAGCACCGCGAACGCGATCTCCCGGGTGCCGTTGGTGGCCGCCACGTCGGGACTCTCGTCCAGCTCCTCCTGGTGGCGGTAGGCGTTCTCCAGCACGATGATCGCGTCGTCCACCACGATCCCGATGGCGAGGGTCAGCGCGAGCAGGGTGAAGTTGTTGATGGAGAATCCCAGGAAATACATGATCGCGAACGTGGCCACGATCGACGTGGGGATCGCGAGGCCGGGGATGATCGTGGCCCGGAGATTCCTGAGGAAGACGAAGATGATCACCACCACGAGCCCCGCGGCGATCAGCAGGGTCTCCTCGGCCTCCTGAATCGAGCGCTGCACGAAGATCGACTGGTCGAATGCGGTGTCGATGTTGACGCCGGGCGGGAGCGACGCCTGGATCCGGGGCAGCTCCGCCCGGATCAGCTTGGCCACCTCGATGATGTTGGACTTGGACTGCCGGACCACCCCGATCGCGACGGCGGGGGTGCTGTTGTAGCGCAGCGTGCTCCGCTCGTCCTCCGGGCCCAGCTCGACCCGGCCCACGTCGCGCAGCTTGACCAGCACCCCGTCGGTGTTGCTCACCACCAGGTCGGAGAACTCCTCCGGGGTCTTGAGCTCGCCCAGGCTCCGGACCGTGAACTCCCGGCGCTCGGACTCGATGCGGCCGGCCGGCACCTCGACGTTGCGGCTCCGGATCGCCTGCTGGACGTCCTGGACCGTGAGGCCGCGGGCCGCCAGCTGAGACGCGTCGAGCCAGACCCGCATGGAGAAGCGGCGCTCGCCGAAGATGCGCGCCTGGCCCACCCCGGGAAGCGTCTGCAGCCGGCTCTTCACCAACCGGTCGCCGATGTCGGAGAGCTGGAGCAGGTCGTAGTTGGCGCCCGACAGCGCCAGCCAGAAGAACGGCTGCGCGTCGGCGTCCTGCTTGGCCACCACCGGCTCTTCCACGTCCTCGGGCAGGCGCTCGCGCACCCGGGCCACCTTGTCCCGCGTATCCTGGGCGGCGGCCTCGACGTCGCGGTCGAGATTGAACTCGAGGGTGATGTTGCTGATCCCCTCCTGACTCGAGCTGGTGAGGGTACGAAGTCCCTCGACCGTGCTGAGCTCTTCCTCGAGAATGTCGGTGACGGCCGATTCCACCACCTGGGGATTGGCGCCGGGCAGGACCGTGCTAACCGAGACGATCGGCGGGTCCACGTCAGGAAATTCGCGGACCGACAACTGGAAGTACCCCAACACGCCGAAGAGCACGAGGGCCAGGCTCAGCATGCTGGCGAGCACCGGCCGGCGAATGGACAGGTCAGAGAGCTTCATAGGGTTACCTGCAGTAGTTGCGCCGCATACTGAGTGGGAGACTCGGGGCCGCGGCCCCTCAGGCCCGTTGCCCTACGCAACGTGCAGCCGAGAGATTCACTTCTCCGCGTTAGATTGACGAATCACTGACATGGTTTTCGACGAATCCCGCCACCGGATCGTGCGTATGGCCCAGAAGCTCTCGTCGCGACAGGTGGCGCAGCTCGAGTATCTGCAGACCCTGCCGCAGCGGTTCCAACGGATCCACGCCGTGATCGAGGAGATGTCCGCCTTGCGCGCCGACGACGTCGTGGTGCGCGG